>JAHFIO010000067.1 GCA_023246325.1 Candidatus Uhrbacteria bacterium
GATTGTTTAAAAATTGGTTCACTAAGTACGCTGAAGGACAACAACATACAATCAAACAAAGTTGAACGCAAAACACTTGTATCTTTTTGAATCAATGCTTGAACAGCCGATTTTTCCTGCGAATGACATGCGTGCGAATGAGAATCAGTAATTTGTACACTGTGTACTGAGGTCTGAATCGCTTCATTATGGAAAATCGCACTTGGTATCTGACCCTGCAAAGTATGGCAGCAGCTAAAAAGCGTCGTGACAATCAATGGCAAAATCAGTAGTTTTTTTATGATGAAGTTCCAAGGATTCATTGAACTCAATAGTATCTACCCTGCTCAATACTTTCAAGAGGAGGGCACGAAAATACTTCAATCCTCTCGTGCACTCTTCCCCGTAACAATCAAAACCTCAAGTTTTCAAACGTTTCCTTGGTTCAATTTCCCACCTCATACCATATAAAAATACTGACGGAATTTCCCGTCAGTATTTTTTATGGCAGGGACTCGTGGTAGAGATTAGAATTCTGGAATTAACTGTAAAGCCACCGATATTACACAGTGCACAAAACGCTTAGAAAAGTTAGACGAGAAACGGCTTCAATTTTTCAGGAACAAAAGGAACAAAAGGCTTACTGATACAGTCCTTAATAGCCTTCTTCACCCTTCCATCTTTTACAAGCGAGAGATATAGCTCAGCCAACATCTCACCGACGTACTCCTGTCCAAGGAATTCATATTCCGGAATCATTTCCCAGTCGTAGGGCTTTGTGATCTCTATCTTCTCGATAGGCGTCACCTTTTTATCGGAAATCCATTCCGTGGATCGTATCCAAGTCCCAAGTTCGAAATCCTCTCGGAGAATCTCGTAAAAATCTTCTCCGAATAAGACGTAAATAAATCCCTGTAGGTATACCCCAAGAAGTATTTTATGATTCTCGTGCACGAGTCGGTGATAGACGGAGGTTCCGTATTTTTTACGAGTTTCGGCGTAAAGCTCGGTCGGCCTATAACAGAAGGCGTTTGATGGTTTATTCGAGGCAAAGACCACAGGGACTCTGTATTCATTGATGGACCCGTAAGCTGCATGCTTCGCATTAAACTCTGGATTCAATACGACTAAGTCTTTTCCGGTAGAATGAAAAAGATATTTTTGAGTACAAGGCTTTACTTCAAGAATCCTGAATTCGTTTTCGGAGAATGATTTAAACGGATGTTCTACAAGCATAGACTCACAAAAGTTTACTTGATGAGTAACGAAAGTTCAATTCCTTCCCCCTCCTCAACAAAAATTACCGCTCATTCAAGCGGTAATTTCCATGGCAGGGACGGGGGGAATCGAACCCACGCTAAAGGTTTTGGAGACCTTTGTACTACCATTATACGACGTCCCTAAATAAAATTGTGTTCGTAATGTAGCAGGATGTAGCCATACTCATCAAGCCCTATATTCTGCAGGATATAGAACTTGCATAAAATGCACTAACAAGATTAAATCAACATAGTGAAAAAACGTTCTTTAAAATGCCGAGGCAATTCATGAAAAATACATCAACGCTACTTTTGTGTGAATATCCTGGCTATTGTGATATTGCTCCTCACATATTCTATCTTCCTACAAGTCATTCTCATATCGCTCTATGCCAAATTCACGCGCATAAGCGCGGATATTTCAATAATCCATATATGAAATCAGATACGAAAGAAGCAAAAGAATATGCACAAAATAATAACATGTGCGAAGATATTCATATGTGGGAATCTGATCAGGTAAAAAACGTATGCATTGCACATGGACGTCCTAATCAATGTAGCAGTAATAGATATATTGTCTTCTACATGCCAGAATCAAAAACATATGTGAGCCTCTGTCCAAATCATGCAGGAATACGCGGCTATCTTGAAACTCCGCGTGCGCTTTCTTTTGATAAAGGACTGCGCCAATATATTTCATATCTGCAATATTTTGCAGCGAAAAAAAAATTTGTACAGAAATATAATCCGAACCTCACCTGCATTCTCAACTCTGATGCATGCAAAAAAGATGAAGTGGCTGAGTATTGTTTCTCTGACGGAGGTCATGTATATATCTGTACAGCTCATCTAAAAGACTCGAATGCACTTATGAGTAAACAGTATTATGATGAAGTATATGAAAAATACACACTCTAAAGGCTTAATAAGCCTTTTTTTGTCTCTAAAATTTCTCGGTAGTATTCAGAACTTGACAATTTTTCAAAAACAAGGTATCCTTTCAACTCATTATGAATACTCAACAACCATCAGGATTTTACGGTATGGGCATAGCTCCAAAGATTTTGGAGACACTTGACCGACTAAAATTTACCGAACCAACTCCTATTCAAAAACAATCTATTCCGATTGCACTTGAAGGAAAAGATATTATTGGTATTGCTCAAACTGGAACCGGAAAAACTTTAGCATATACTATTCCTGCCTTACAGCGCATTGCAAAAGTTGGCGGAAAAATTTTGATTATTTTACCAACACGTGAACTTGCATTACAAGTTGAAGAAACCTTTGTCGCATTACGTTCTGGCGTGCCAGTACGCACTGCTGTTTTAATTGGAGGCGCTGCTATGCGCCCACAAATAGACGCACTTCGCCGAGGACCACATGCAATTATTGTTACACCTGGACGTTTAATTGATCATCTTGAACAACGCACCATCAATTTAAAAGATGTATCTGTTTTAGTTTTAGATGAAGCGGACCGCATGCTCGACATGGGTTTTGCGCCGCAAATAAATCGCATATTAGAAACCGTACCAAAACAACGTCAAACACTTTTATTTTCTGCAACCATGCCTCCTGAAATTATGCGCATGGCACAAAAATATATGGCCATGCCAGTCCCGGTAGAAATTGCACGCACAGGAACTACGGCAGCAATGATTACACAAGAATTATTTTTCGTACGTCGTGAAGATAAAACTCGTTTGCTCGAAAAAATGTTAACGGAACATAAAGGAACAGTTTTAGTTTTTTCTCGCACAAAACATGGTGCGCATCGTATTGCACGATCTGTAAAAACAATGGGCCATTCCGTATCCGAAATTCACTCTGATAAATCTTTAAACGCACGTCGTGAAGCGTTAGAAGGTTTCAAACGCGGAAAATATCGCGTATTGATTGCAACCGATATCGCTGCTCGTGGCATTGATGTAAAAAATATTGAATTGGTGATCAACTTTGATTTACCTGATCATAAAGATGACTATGTTCACCGTATTGGTCGTACAGGACGTGCAGGATCAACAGGCCATGCTATTTCATTCGCAACACCTGATCAATCACGTGATGTTCGTGATATAGAACGTATGATGCGTATTCAAATTCCGCAATCTAAATTACCTGAACTGCCTCCACATCGTGTTGTGAATATAGAAGAAATAGCACAACGTGCAGAGCGTTCAAGTTCACGCGGCAATGCATCTCGTCCACAATCCGCTTTCTTTGGAAATCGAGATGGATCACGTGGACGATCTGGATCGTATGGACGCGCACCCGCTCGATCACACACATCTCATACACATGCACAATCAACATCTCAAACAAACTATACACCTCATATTGGCGCACAATCTGACCAAGGTTTTTCTAGCGATCGAAGTCGTCCAGCACATAACGGACGTTCACGTGGAAAACCATCTTCAGGTGGTCGCGGATTTGCATCAAGAAAAAAATGGTAAGGGTCACAGACACGAAGGTGAGGATACTAAAAAAGGAAGCAGCTATCAGTAGCTGCTTCCTTTTTTAGTATCCTCACCTAAACACCTTAACCACGTTTAAAACGTACAGTAAAAATAGGTTCATACGCAATATCCGTTTCTGAATCTTTCACCTCAACCGTCTCCCCTCTCATAAGGGTCGTCAATGCCAAATCACTCAAGGCTTGCGTATCCGCCTCTATATCCACTTTCATACGCTCAATTTTTTCTAAATCATCCGCAAACTGTGACCAAATTTCTGCTTCCATAGCATTTTTTTTGGATTTTAAATCTCTCAGCAATACTACTACATCTTGATACGACTTCGAATTTGAAATTGCGTCCACATACGCTTCTTTCAATTTTTTTCTTTCCTGTTTTTTTTCTTTCAAACGATCAAATATATTTTGAATATCTTTCATATGCGCACAAATATAACACACGGATATAAAAAAAGAAGAGGCGTACTATACCTCTTCAAAAAGATGGAAATTCCATTCGATGTATACGTGATATAAAATATGCTCGTCCAGCTGTACCGCGTATTGAATAACCAAAATATTTTATAAATATATGATCCAATTTTTCTCGCAATGCCGGATTATCCTCTTCTTCCATCGCACCATACAATCCAGTTAACAAATATGCATTCGCTTCATCTTCTTGTACGGCGGTGTCATATCCTGCATTCAATAAGAACGTATACATCTTCACCATATCATGTACTGCCAAGCAGGCACGTACCTCTTCTGCATATGCAGGATACAGATAATATAACCCGTGAACAATTTCATGCGCCACTATATCTGGATCAGTTTCGCATGTGGTGATGATATAAAAATCACCTTGCACCCAATGAAACAGACCAAGAAATATTTTTTCTTTTTTCCACAGTGGATTAAATGTGCCAAGACGAAATGGTGCCAAAACCGTTCCAGGAAAATTATGTCCAGACCAATCTGAGCCATACGTTAATTTTCCGTTTTCCTGAGCATACGATTCAATAAATGTTTCATGATCAAACACCAATCCTGTAAATTTTGGCGAATCATAATATTCAGAAAAACGAAGCACCGTAAACCCCATCTGTCGCAGATTTTCAAATACCACATGAAAAATAGGTAGCGTATCTAACATGTACACCTCCGAATGAAAAGGAACGTGTAAGATATATCAAAAAAAATCCCGCAAGTCAATACGGGAAAATAAAAATACTTATGCAGAAATTTCATTCGTGCGAACACATCGATCAATAAAATTTCGAACTACCTGTTCTGAAACAACCGTTTCTTGTAAAGATGCGCGTAATGCGCGAAAATATTCTTCTTTCGCATGTGGATCTTCTTCCAATTTCAATGCAAGACTTTCATCGTAATCTGCTTTGCTTCGTTCAGGATGGAATTGAACACCATAGATATCCATGCCTGGAAATCCAAATGCCTGAATAGTCCGCAAA
>JAHFIO010000068.1:0-707 GCA_023246325.1 Candidatus Uhrbacteria bacterium
AAGATAAACGACATACAGAAAAACGCGTGCCGACGTCTACATCCTGCCGCCAAAATACAAGCAAAAATAACAGTTGCGAGAATACTCACATTTGAACCTGACACAGCAATAATGTGCATAAGCCCTGCCGCGCGAAACGCATCTGTTAATTCAGGTGACATCGCGCGCTCTCCATACAGAATTCCTTCTAAAAGAGCTGCGTCATCAGCAGGAAAAATTATATTAATGCGATGTGTAATCCACGTGCGATATTGCGCAAGCAAAACAAACGGATTCCATGAAGAAGACGTTTGAATTGTGGCTATTTGTGGATGCGCGCAATTCATCCAAATATTATTTCGTGCATTTTGTATTATATTTTGAGGAAATTTTTGCGTATTTTCAATATGCCCATATGTACATGTGAGTAAAACTATATCTCCAATATGCTGCCAAGAATGTACACCCTGAATAATGCGAACACGTTGTTTTGGCGATTCAAGCGCAATAGTTATTGATGAACCAAATTTTATTTTTTGAATATTCGTAATCATCCCCCGCGTTGTTATTGTTTCATCCATATATGGCAGGATATCGGTTTCAACATTTGGAATGGTCAAATCAAAACGTATAATGCCGCAATATAGCGACAGGATACAAAATATCGTAAAACGAATTTCTGGATTTTGTAAAAATGATATGAGAAAAATACAAAAAGCACACAGTGT
>JAHFIO010000068.1:717-1984 GCA_023246325.1 Candidatus Uhrbacteria bacterium
CCTCAAATCCAAACAAGATTTGGATTGGCTTATTGGTTTGAACACGACGAACGAAACCACTGGCAAACCGTTTGAGCTCACGAAAGCAGTTCAGCAAGCAACTCTCAAGATGAATTGCGAGGGTGCACGCGCACGCGCCGCCGATGAGATGGGCTTCAGGCGCGTGTCCATGCCGCCACAACCGTATGTAGTGGATCGTCCCTTCCTTATGGCATTCAAGCGCCCTGGACTAACCGATCATTTGTTTAGAGCGTATGTGGACTACGACTCGTGGAAGGATCCGGGCGATCTCGGTACATAACGACAATCGGTGTTAATAACACCGATTTTTTAATTAGTTGATATACTTATAAGTCTTCCTTGAACATACACAATTTTTTGGATGTGTTTTCCTATTAAAAATGCTTGTACCTTTTCTGATTTTTGAGCCAAATCTTTTACATCAGTTTCAGATATATCAGAATCTACCATCATTTTATCTCTTACTTTTCCGTCCACTTGCACCACTAATTCAAATCGAACATTTTTAAGTTTTGATTCATCATATATTGGCCATCCTGCCGTATGGATGGAAGATGTATGCACACATTTTTCTCGCCAGACTTCTTCCATCATATGTGGCGCGAATGGGGCGAGTACTTGTACGAATGATTCTAATTCTTTTTTCGATAAGGCAGGATTAGAATTTACAAAAATCATTAATGCAGAAATCGCCGTATTGAATTTCATATTTTCAATATCTTCGGTCACTTTTTTTATTGTTTTATGAAATAGATTTTCTTGTTTTTGTGTTCCACCTTCATCGCAAAGTCGCCAAACTTTTTCTAAAAACCGTTTACATCCTTCAATGCCATGCGTATCCCAAGGTGCTTCAGCATCAAATGGACCAATAAACATTTCATATAATCGAAAAACATCTGCACCGTATTTTGCCACTTCCGTATCTGGATTTACGACATTGCCTTTTGATTTTGACATTTTGACTCCTCCTTCACCCAAAATCATTCCATGAGATCTGCGTCGTGCGTATGGCTCATTCCCACATTCAGCAGGAATATGACCTAGATCATACAAAAACTTATACCAAAAACGTGAATACAATAAATGCAATGTCGTATGTTCCATTCCCCCATTATATAAATCAATAGGTAACCAATATTTTAATTTTTCCTTGTCTGCGAAAGACGTATTATTATATGGATCGCAATATCGTAAAAAATACCAAGATGATCCTGCCCAATTTGGCATAGTATCGGTTTCACGTTTT
>JAHFIO010000068.1:1994-5152 GCA_023246325.1 Candidatus Uhrbacteria bacterium
ACATAGGACAATCTACATTCACCCAATCATTCATTACCGCAAGCGGTGATTCGCCTGAATCCGTTGGTTCATATTTTTCCACGTTCGGCAGGATGACGGGCAATTGATTTTCCGGTACTGGCACATATCCATGCGTCTCGCACTGTATTAACGGAATAGGTTCACCCCAATATCTTTGTCGTGAAAAAACCCAATCACGTAAACGATACGTAGTGGCTCTCGCACCACATTTTTTTTCTTCTAACCAAGCAAGGATTTTTATAGTTGCTTCAGTCATTGTCATTCCATTTAAAAAATCCGAAGCAATCAAATGCCCTTCTCCCATATATGCATTATCTAAAATTGGACATGTCGTTTCAGGAAAATGTGGACAAATAACTATTTCTATTGGTAAATCAAATTTTTTCGCAAATGCAAAATCTCGTTCATCATGTGCGGGGACTGCCATAATGGCACCCGTTCCGTATCCTGCCAAAACATAATCGGAAATCCAAATAGGGATTTGTTTTTGTGTGGTAGGATTCGTAGCGGTCATACCCTTTAATTCTACGCCAGTTTTTTCTTTCGCTTCTTGTCGTTCTATATCGGATTTATTTTTTGTTTCGTTACAATAAGTTGTAACTTCTGAAACATTTGTAATTATATTTTGCTGTAACCAATTTTCTATAAGCGGATGTTCGGGTGCCAGAACAATATACGTCGCACCAAAAAGCGTATCTGGTCGTGTGGTAAATACTTTTATTTTTTGTGTACCCGCATTAAAATCTATATACGCACCCTCGCTTTTTCCTATCCAATTTTTTTGTTGTGCAGATATACGATCTAAATAATCAACATGAGACAATTCAGAAATTAATCGTTCTGCATATTTCGTAATGCGAATCATCCATTGCGATTTTTTTCTTAATTCAGTTTTTGTTCCGCATCTTTCGCATATACCTCCCTGCGCTTCTTCATTTGCTAAACCAATTTTATCTTTTGGACACCAATTGATATTTGTTTCAGCTTTATATGCCATACGACGCGCATCACGTTCCTGTACTGGTAATTCTGAAATTGGTTTAGCGCATCCTGCCGAATCATCATAGTACGAGTTATAAAATTGTAAAAACATCCATTGCGTCCATTTATAATACGCAGGATCCGTTGTATTAATTTCTCGAGACCAATCAAATCCAAAGCCCAGACTCTGTAATTGACGTTTAAAAGTTGCAATATTTTTAACCGTTGCATCTTGAGGACGAATTTTATTTTTTATTGCAAAGTTTTCTGTTGGCAAACCAAATGCATCCCAACCCATAGGAAATAAAACATTCTTCCCTTCCATGCGTTTTTTTCGCGTCATAATGTCGATCGCCGTATAAGAACGCGGATGTCCCACATGCAAACCCTCTCCAGACGGATATGGAAATTCAACTAATCCGTAGTATTTTTCGTTTTTTGTTTCGGCAGGATTTTGTGCATGATATACACCTTCACGTTCCCATATATCTTGCCATTTTTTTTCGATTTCGTGTGGATTGTAGTTTGAAGCCATAGGCTTCTATGCTACCAATAAAAAAAGACATCGTCTACTGCATTTCCAACCCTTCAACTTTTCTAAAACCAATTCTATCAGGCGCTTCTTTATTCAAGCGCATCATATCACCATATACTATAACCGCGCTTCCATATCTATCACGAATTGCATCAGCTGCACGTGATGCGCGAATACGACGCTCCTGCGTATTACAATAAGATATGGCGGCATCATTAAAACGAATTTGATTCGTTGGCGAGGATAAATCTGAAAACGTTACTGAAAGAAAATTTACTTGTTCATTCGTCCATATATCCTGAAATAACTGTGAAGCAGCGCCAAGTAAAGAAAATGAATCGTCAACAGGTTCTGGAAAACGAATATGTAAACCACTGCCAACTTGTGGCTGCCAAAATGAACCTCTTTTTTCTGGACCATTTGCGAATCCAACTGATACATATATTAAACTCGCACGTAATCCTAGCTTTCGCATCCTGCTTCCTGCACGTTCCGTGAGTCGCATTAAAACGGGTAATACTTTTCCTTCGCGATTCGTTTGTTTCGGTACACAATAAGAATGCCCGATAGATTTTGGCATGGCTGTTTCAGCCATAACCACATCTTCAAATTCAATTGCATTCAATTTACACCACCAAAAATATCCATTCATACCAAATTCATGCATCAGATTCCCTATGGGATGATTTTTCATTTGTATAAGCGTCATAATGCCTAAACGTTCTAATCGACGTCGTGTTTTTTTTGCAATGCCACAAATATCTTCAAGTTGTAATTGTACTAAAATACTATCCAAATTTTCTCTGTCAATAATTGTTAACCCATTTGGTTTTTTAAAATCAGATGCGGTTTTTGCTAGAAAGCGAGTTGGTGCTATTCCTATGGAACAACGTAACCAATCCCCAATTTCATTTTTAATTCGTGCGCGAACCCGCGTTAAAGCCCATGATGCTTCCGCCGCATCTCTATACCATCCCGTTAAATCTAAAAAAGCTTCATCAATAGAATAATGCTCCACTTTATCTGTAAGTTCACGAAGTAACGAAAAAACTTTTGAAGTCACTGCGCGATATTTTGCTGCATCATTTTCTACAAAAACTGCACCGGGCACTTGAAGTCGTGCCTCTCTCACCGTCATACCCACTTTCATTCCTTGTTTTTTCGCTTCTATTGAAGCAGCTATAATACATCCGCTTTCGTGTAAATATGCGCAAACCCCTAATGCCTTTCCCCGTAAGGCGGGATTTGCCTGTTGCTCAACCGACGCGAAATAGGAATTCATGTCAAGATGTGCGATCAGTTTATTTGAAGGGGCGAGAATCATATCTGCGCCATATCTTCGAGCCGCCATAATAACGTTTCTGTAGAAAAAGATAGACGATATGCATTCGCACCATCTGATACAGAAAAATATAAAAACTTTTCACGCCCTATACGTTCGCTATGTATTAAATGCACGCGCTTAATATGATAATGGTGATTTGCCCATTTAAAAACAACTGGCTCCATTTTTTGATTACGGAATGATGCAATAACATCTATAGGTTCTGATATTTTTTCATACATATAGATTGAAATGGCGAAAACCGCCTTATTTTATTAAGTGTATATTTACGTATAA
>JAHFIO010000004.1 GCA_023246325.1 Candidatus Uhrbacteria bacterium
AAATCCATAAGTCTACATACCGGAGGATCATCTTTTGGTGATACTTCCACGAGATCAAATTCTCGTTCATGCGCAATTCGCAATGCTTCTTGCGTATCTAAGACGCCAAGAAACTTTCCCGCTTCATCAATGACGCGAACTTTTTGCACCAGGATGCGGTCATTTGCTTTGTAGTCGAGTCCCTCCAACTTTTGTGGAACTCTTTTCTTATAGTGTATTCTCATTAATTTTTTTCGTGGTTCTTAACCACACATATACACATAAACACGTTGAAGCCTTTAAAAACGATGCAGATCGCGTTTTTTAAGGCTACGTTTTTGTATATATGTCTGGTGGAGATGGGGGGATTCGCACCCCCGTCCAAAAGTCTTATCTCACAACTTCGTGCACAGGCTTAATCCATTCAGATATTCATTCAAGGTTAAAATGGATAAGAGCCAGAATGAAGTTGCATATATTGTGTCATGTCCATACATATGCAGGATATGAACATCAAGCCCGAAAGATGACGCTTGATCCGTTTTCATCGGGCCGTGAAATCGGGAAGCGGGTAATGCTAATTAAATTAGGCAAGTACCATGGCCGGTGCGGAAACGTTGAAAGCAGATGCAATCAAGGTTCCGACGCGGTTAACAATGCTTTTGGCAGTTGTTGTTTTTGAGGGGCTTTTGCAAGATCCCTCAGCTTGGCCTGCAATTGTGAAACGAGCCATTTGTCGATGCATATGCATCCCCAGTTATACATCATCATATGATGATGCGCGGCGAATTCGCCGATCAAGATCCTGACTTTTTAGTTTTTCGCGTTTGTCATGTGCCTTACGGCCACGGCATAGCCCAAACCCTAGCTTCACTTGATGTCGGGTAGAATATAATGAAAATGGTATAAGTGTCAAGCCTTTTTCTGCAGTTTTTTCTGCTAAATAAGCCAATTCTTTTTTATGTACTAATATTTTGCGGTGACGAATTGGGTCATATGCTTCTCTGGTTGCAGCTTTGGAATAGGGGCGAATGTCTGCACCAATCAGCCATAATTCGTTTTTTTGTATTAAAACATATGCACCTTGTAATTTGGCACCTCCCTCGCGTATGGACTTTACTTCTGCGCCAGTCAATGCCAATCCTCCCTCAAATTTTTCAAGAGTTTCATATTCATGTGTGGCTTTGCGGTTTTCTGTAAAGGGTTTCGGTCCCGACTTTTTTTGCATATATCGGATGGTAACGTGATATCATATGTATATGCAAACAACGCGTTCAATCGTCTGCATGATTTTTGGAACATTCGTACTTGTTTTTAGTGTTCTTTGCATTTCTTCATTTCTTCCGTCACACTCATTACATGCAAATTGGGTACGTGATGTACATGCCATCACCGACAAGCTGGTCATACCCCTAAATCTGCAGGATGCGAAATCTGCGCAAGACGCATTGCTTCAACTTCATATAGATGGAAATGATAAAGAACAGCATCTCGCACTCGTCATATCGCTTGTGGCTGTACAACAACAAAAACCAGATGCACAAAAACAATTTATTCAAAATCTAAAAAATATAAAATAAAAAATATGAATACACAACAACGCATGAAACCAAGGCTCGGTACAAATTTATTATCTTGTAGCGCACTCATGCTCCTTACGTGTATTATCTTCGGTATCGGTATCGCTTTTCTTATTTCAAGAATTGGATTCGTTCATATTCCATATTTTTCAAATTTGTATGAAGGGCCTCATCCAATACGCATTGTACAAAATGATATTCTTGCTCCCTCCGAATTGTATTCAAAAATTTTATCACGTATACAACAAGATGCGGTTTCTCATCCTGCTGGACCTTTTACAGCCAGTGTTTCAGAAAAAGAATTAAGTAGTACACTCAATACATCGGTTACGAATTCAGTGTCAGTATGGAAAGTGAAAAATGTTCAAGTAGTTATTCAACCGTCCGGATTAGAAATATTTGGTGCATATGGTATAGAGACGCATGATATACATTTTCTCGCAACAGCAATACCCTTTATTGAAAATGGATTACTTCGTATAAAAATACAATCACTGCAAATTGGCGACATGCATATTCCTTCGTTTAGTGTCGCATCACTTATGAGTTTGTTTTTTAATGCAGAATTAAATATTAGTTTTGGAAATACATCTCTACACGATCTGCGTCTTCATGACGGCATCGCTGATATTACATTAGAAAAAAAATCATGATTCTTTTTTTACGCATCCTGCCGTTTTTGGTTGGCGCTTTGCAAGCGTTTGCATTTTTGTATCAATCAAAATTTGTATATACATATCCATGGTTCGTACTGCTTGGTATTCTTTTTGTTCCTATTTCAGCAACACTCATTACGTGGAAAAAAATTCCATATCGTGACTTATTACAGAAAATGTTGCCAACATATGTAACGCTTGCCTGTCTCGCATTTGGATTATTGCTTGTGGAGGGTGCATGGCAATTTTGGTTATTGGCAGGATGCGCTATTGCTGTATCGTGCATTTCTTTAGAATTATTATTTTTACTTCAGTATGATCCTGCTGCATATCCTGTTCATGGAATTTCTCGTGTAAATGTTGGGTATGTACCCATTGCGGTGTGGTATGCAGCCTCTACGTCTATTGGGATGATTACTTTTTTGCATACAGACCCACGGTGGCATATCGCACTTATGACAGCGCTCGGTGCATTATTATTTCGTTCAACAGGGCACGAAGATGCAACATCGACTCAAACAACTCAATGGACTTTATTCGGTGCACTCATTGGAGTTGAAGTTGGTATCATCGGTATTCTTCTTCCTATTCCAATGCAAACACAGGGATTATTGGCAGCTATTTTATTATCCGCGGTTTTACGATCGCGACGATATTTATATGCGCCACAGCCGTCAAAAATGGTTGCCTATATAGAAAGTAGCGCAGCCGTTATTGTGTTTGTAGTCATGCTTACCACAACAACTTGGATTTAAGGTATACTATAAACGCATGCAGAAAAAAATATTGATCGCATCTTTGATTACGGGAGCCATCGCCGGTGCTTGTTCAGGATATTTCGTGTCATTGTATATGCAGGATAAGGCGCCACGAGCTATAGTGGTGAGTGCGCCTGTACAGCCTGTTACAACATCAACCTTATCCGTTATTTCATTTGAAAAACGATCCGCTACATCGCTTGCACCTCCTGTTTTTATTAATCGACGCGTTTCTTCAATAGGTCAATTATATAAAAAATCTAAAAGTGATGATCATGTATTACATCCTGATGGTTTGTTAGGATCGGCTGTAGCACTTACTTCGGATGGATGGTTTATTACGTCACCAAATGTGATAGATATATCAAAAATTTCTGATTCTGTTCTGTGGTTTGATTCCGCATCGTACACGCTAGAGCGTGCAATATTTGATTCTGTTTCAGGTGCTGTATTTTTTAAAACATCGGTATCACGTGCCACACCTCCTGCCTTTGCACGAACATCAGACATAGGTATAGCGGCTGAAGTTTGGATTGAATCTCGTTCCGGTGAGTTTGTACCAAGTATCGTGATGTCTACTCGAGACAGAGTAAATGTAAATGAAGCGGTGAGTAGTGAAATTGCTTCGAGACGATTACGAATTGCAGGAATGTATTTACGTGGGGATTTAGGATCGGCTATTTGGGATCCAAATGGATCCTTGGTTGGTATTGTTGATGGGAGTAGTGAAGAGCGAATGCGCATCATACCAGCTTCCACCATTTCATCTTCCTTTTCCAATTTGCTTGATACAGGAAAGATTACGCATGCATTTTTAGGTATTCGTGCAATTGATCTTGCAAGTCAAAAGGTAGATGCGCCTCATATATCAGGCCAACCTCTGATAGGCGCGTATATAAAAAATATAATTACAAAAATAAGTCCTGCATTTGGAAAATTAAAAACAGGGGATGTTATTTTACGAGTTGAACGCGATATTTTAGATGGGTCTGCAGATTTGGGAGAAATATTGGCTGACTATCACCCTGGAACGCAAATAACATTGCGCGTATGGCGCGAGGGGCAGGATTTAGACATTCCCATTGTATTAAAATAAATATGTCATCAATAAACTATCTGCGTATATTTGGAAAAAGTTGGAAAACTATTTTTGTGATTTGTATTGTAGGACTTATTATAGCTTTTGCATTTTCATTTGCACAACCTCTGCGCTATTCATCTACAGTCCGATTGCTTGTAACGCAATCTTTGGGAAATGGTGTAGATCCGTATACAGCAATTAAATATTCTGAAAAACAAGTTTCAAATATTGCGCAAATTGTGGATACAACTAGTTTTTTTACGTCCGTTCTACAAAAATCACAAATTGATCCATCTTATTTTCCAATAGAAGATAATCAGCGACGTGCAAAATGGAGTGACACCGTTGATATTGTGTCAGATTCAGGAACAGGTGTTATGTCCGTTATTGCATATCATACTGATCGTGAGATCGCGAAAAAATTAGCACAAGCCGTTGCAGAAGAAATTGTTATTATCACCCCAACATATTATCAAAATTCTCGTGCGCAAATTATTGATGATGCATTAGCGTCACGCTCAATCGTTAAACCAAATATTTTGAAAAATGCTTTCCTGGGTATATTGATTGGGATTTTGGTAAGTGTTCTTGTGGTACTTTGGGGTGTGAAGGAATAAAACATTTTGGTTGACATTGATTCTATAATTACATATACATGATATGCAGGATATTTGCGTATCAGATTTTGAGGTCGTTCCGTAGAAATATATGAATATAGGGGTAACTTTCCTCCTCGCCTCTATAGGTACTATTTCTCGGGACGACCTGAAAATCTGATAAAAAATGGCTTCAATAAGCCAAAAAAGGCAGCACATGAAATGCTTGACATAATCCCCGTTTTAGTGTATATTTTTATATCGCACCTTTAAAAAATGTTTAGAACACAAAGGAGAAAACCATGTCCATCTCAAGAATCGGAATCGTGATTTACATGTCTGTGATGATGACGACCTTCGGGTTCGTCTTCGCCCGTTCAGCTCATGCGCAGGTGCTTATCAATTGCAAGGCAACTGGCACCAACCTCACTTCGGTAGAATGCCAAAAGGAGACCGAAAAGGCTTTGGCGGCTTGCAAGGATACCAAGGCTACCTGTGACATGTCCAAGCCAGCGGCCGTGAAACCTCTCTCGCTTATTTGCAAGGAAAACCTTGGAAATGCGGGTAAGATGGTTAAGGTCGCACAAGCGAATGGCACCACATCTTGTCGATGCGATGACCAGAATTATCGACTGGCAGTCGATGGAGCAAACTGGGCCGCAAGGTTCTGTGCGCTTGTTGTCGATAAGCAGTTGGTAGAGCAGCTTGCGAAGCTTCGTGAAGCACTCGGAAATAACGCAATTTCGCGTACGGAATACGAAGAATCCAAGCGTGCGATTGCAGGCCTTGCTACGCGAAACTTCGTATCTCAGGATGATTTCAACTCTGCTCTCAAGGACCTCGGTCTCGTGAAGGCGGATGTGAAGCGTCTTGAGACGGCTGTCATCGTGCTCGACAATAAGGTCGAGGCTATCAATGATCGCGTCAAGGTTCTCGAGGGAAGGCAGGAGGGTCGGCAGGATGCAGCTCGTTCGCGTTTTTCTGTCACTCCTGAGATCGGTCCTGTCGTCGTGTTCCGTCCTCTGTCCGGTGTATTTTATGCACCGCAGGCTTCCTTGCGATTGCGATGGAATGCTGGATCTACTTCTCCGTGGCATCTCACGGCAAGTGGTTCGGTTGCCTATGGCGATTCGATGGAGAATAGCGGTTCATATGCGTATCGAGGCATGCTGGGCGCGGGTTATACCGTGAGTAAAGCGCGTAAGATTTCTATCGATCTCGCTGCGTATGCGCAAGTGTATGTGGCGGATATGGTTTCGAACCCGGTTGCTGGTATTACCACCAATGGTCGCGGTCACGCGGTCGGTGGTCTCGCAGGCATCGATTATCATTTGGGCTCAACCCCACTTTTGCTTCGCGGTGAGTTCGGTCTTGGTGGCGGCATCGACAATGCCGTGTCCATTTTGCCGAACGGTACATACCTGTCGCGTCGTGACTTCGCTCTTCAGCCTTTCGGGGCATTGAGCGTCGGGTATCGATTCGATAAGTTCTAGACACTACGTTCCGACATATCCTGCCTAAAAAGCATGGTATGTCGGACTCTTATTCGGCAGGATGACTATGTCGTCTTTCCGCCTCAGAGTTTTAAAGGAGATGACATGAAAGTGGTGGAAGCGCAGGGAGCGGGAGAGATTGCATATGCAATCTGCATGTGGGTCATCATTGCACTTAGTGCAGTGGGGTTCACATATTTGTTTCAGACTTGTCAGTAAACGTTCACAACACAGTTCTTTACAAGGAGAAAAAACATGAAGCAATTGTTCCTCATAGGTCTTGGTCTCTTTTTCATGATCTTCATCATCGGCATCGGTATCACCGCATGCGGTTGTGGTTCGGTCGCGGACAATTCGAATGCGGTCGCGGTTCCATCTTTGCCAAGCGCAGAAGATGCGGCTGTCGAAGCTTCGGATACGGATGCTTCGCCACCTACCGTGGCATATCGGCACTTCAAAAAGGTGCACGATGCAAGCACGGTCGCTGATTCAGAAACGGATTCGGGTGTGGACTCGGGCACGGATTCGGGTGTGGATTCCGGAACGGATTCCAGCGTCGACTCGGGCGTGGCACTTCGCACGCTCACGGTGGTGTGGGAAGGAAACCCCACGGGATCATATGCAGATAGGCGGTATTGTGCGGGTTCACCCATGCAGTACAACGATCTGCGTTCGGATGCAACCGCGACATTCAAGTACTGGCCCGACCAGGACATGTCGGATCCGAACACCTGGAAGTGGTTCGGTGGTGATGTACTCTTTTCGACAGCGAAGAATACTCGCGTCGTGAAGATCTATGCCAATACCTCCTTGCGGTTCAACTGCATGGACGAAAACGGATCCACGATCACGTACGGATGCAATCCAGGCAATATCCTGCCTCGCGTGTATGAGGGTGGGTCGGAGCTTCCTCTGACCACGGTCGCGAATGCCGGTTCTGGCTTCAACTGCCAGGTCAAGTAGTTCTTTCACTTACCCCGTAGCATAAAACTACGGGGCTTTTCATGGGCGGATGTCTTGGTGACGTCCCTCCATTCAAAAGATGTTCATTCACAAAGGAAAAAAATCATGAAAGAGTTAAGACCAGAAACCAAAGAAAGTTTCATGCGTGAAGTTGTTTTAAGAATTCTTTTCGATTATTTGCTTTTGCCCGCTCTCTACATTGCATTTGTTGTTGCGCTCATTTATGCGGTTTCAACATTTATTGCTGGATGCGCAAAAGGTTCCGTCGATCACACAAATCGACAGGATGCAGGAGAGGTAATTGTTGATGCGCGTGCATTTGACGTCGCACTTCCTGATTCTAGTAATGTGAAAGCGGATACGGGTGTATATATCCCGCTCCGCATCCTGACCTTTGTATGGGCTGGAAATCCAACGGGTTCGTATATTTCACATCGCTATTGTGCAGGTTCGCCTGTGCTTAAGGGTGACAATAGTACGAATGCATATGTGTCGTGGAAACCTTGGTATCATCAGGCAGCCGATGCAACGAAAACGTGGATCAACTTCAATGGGGATCTGTATGACACGGATGCGATTTTCACGCGGGGCATGATGACACGCGCCACGGATTCATTGCGTTTTCAGTGCTTCGATGATGATGGCATTGGTCATGTGCGTTTGGCCTGTTCGCCACTTGGTGTATTTGTACACGTATATGAAGGCGCTGATGCGACTTTTGCAGAGGTGCCTGTGTCCATCATTACCAATGGCGTTGATGAATACGACTGTCAAATTCAGTAATGGTTTCAACAAGGATCAAAAAAGGAGAAAATCAGATGCAAACAAAATTGAGTGTGCTTGTACTTATGTGTATGGTCAGCGGATGTGGTGCTTTCGCGAGCACGGGTTCTGAGATGCAGGATGCGGGAGTTGTTCCTCATCCTGCCGAACCCGTACCTGGCACCGATCAAGCAAGCACCGAGCCAGAAATTGGTACGGTACTTCCGCATTTGCCCGTTCATGTGAGCGATGCAAGTTCGGATATTGATTCAACGACATATGTGCCTCAGCGCAAACTTACTTTTATGTGGGGTGGAAATCCGGCCGGACTCATGTGCGTTATGCGTACCTGCGAAGGATCGCCCGTCGGCTATAATGACATGCGCGATGATGCGAATGTCGAGTGGCGACGCTGGCCAGATCAGCCTGCATCCGTAACCGGAACCTGGCGCGATTTTGGTGGCGATGTTTTGAACGACAGTACCATGTATTCGCAAACTGTTTCGTATTCTGCAACGGACTCTTTGCGTTTCCAGTGTCTGGATATGCAAAGAGATTCGAGTGGCGTAGCGCATATCAAGTATGCTTGCTCGCCAGGTGGACCAATTCCCATGGTCCTAGAGGGAACGATTCAACGCGTTGTTACAATCGTGAGCAATGGTAAGGGTGGATACAATTGTCAGGTGAATTAGTTTTTAGGGGTTAGGGATACGTGCTTTGTACGTATCCCTGACCCCTTTTTTTGTTGCTTACGACATGTGTATACTCATTCTATGTCAGAAATAAATTTTGCATCAGATTTTATTGGCAACTCAGCTGTTGTTCGTATTTTGTCGCATGCCATTTTACATCCAGCGCCTGCCTATGTTTTAACAGGTGTGCCACATCTAGGAAAAAAAACACTGGCAGAAAAATTTGTCAGAACTTTATTACAGCAGGATACAAATGAAACTTGGCGCAATCATCCTGATATTTTTATTTTGGAAGCGGAGGAAGGAAAAAAATTAATTTCAGTTGAGCAAGTGCGTGATGTAATAGAGCGTGTGAGTATGCGGCCATTTGTTGCATCGCGTATTGTTGTATACGTACCTAATGCGGATTTATTTAATGAAGCTGGCACCAATGCACTATTAAAAGTTGTTGAAGAACCGCCCGCAGAAGCAGTTTTTGTTTTTGTAGCACAAGATATTGGGCGCCTGCCCGCGACATTGAAAAGTCGAGCAGTTGTGCTCCCTTTGTATCCTGTCGCAAGAAAAGAAATGTTGCGCGCAGGTATTTCAGAAAAAAAATGTGATAGTGCGCGTGGTCGCGTAGGTTTAGCGATGCTAGAACAGAAAGAAAAAAATAGTGCAGCAGGATTTGTATCCGCCATATTGAAAGAAAATTGTGGAAGTCGTTTAACGAGAATAGATATGCTGACAAAAATATGTGATGCGGATGAATTTCCGCAACTTGCATGGCGCGATGCTTTGCAAACCATGATGGGGGAGATGACCGAGGTGATGCGAGAAAATAAAAAGGCTACGGTTTTAGGTATGGGAATACTATTAGCATCTCGTGCAATTGGTACGGCGATATCTCCGCGTATGTATTTGGACGCAATTGCTATTCGATTGGATGGTGAGAATATGGAAGAATCCCATCGTGTCATGCCAAAACATATTTCATGTGGACTTCCAGAAGTATTTTTATAGTGCTACAATACCTGTTATATGAATATTTATTTTTCTCGTCTCGCGATTGTGCTTTCGACTACCATTTTATTTGGTGCAGGATGTATGGGTGGCGCTATTCCCGCGAATCAAATTGATGGTGGTGTATGGAAGTCCGCGGATGGAGGCAATACATGGATGAATAAAAAAGCTCTTGTTCAAGGAGCAAAAGTGACGGCAGGGGTAGGCACAGCTAAAATTTTGCAAGTAGCTTTTGATCCGCAAGATAACCGAACGATATATTTAGCTACTATGGATACGGGTTTACTCTATTCATTAGATGCGGGTGAAACATGGCAACAACCAGCTTCAATGCCAACTCAACCAGCCACTGCACAATTAAATTCAGGTCGTGTTGGTGCAATTGCAGTTGATGCAAAAAATAAATGTGTTGTATATGCTGCTAAGGGAAATAGTATTTTTAAAACAATGAATTGTGGACGCGATTGGGATAGAATTTTCTTTGATCCGCGAGCGGAAATTGCGTTCACGCAATTAAATGTGGATTGGTATAATTCAAATAATGTGTATTCGGGAACTTCATTAGGTGATGTATATAAATCAGATGATACGGGTATTACATGGAAGATGGTCACGCGTTCAGATGGGAATGCAATAGTGACTATTGCAGTAGATCCGCGTGATTCTCGATTGATATATGCTGCAACATATGGTGGTGGTATATTAAAATCTCCTGATGGCGGAAATACATGGCGCACGATTATAAAAGAATTTGGCGATGAATTATATGACTCACGACGTGCGATTCAATTGGCTATTGATCCTATTGCAGCAAATGTCGTGTATATTGTTTCGAAATATGGCATTGTAAAAACTGAAAACGGGGGCGATACTTGGAAGGGAATGACGCTTACGACGCCGCCTGGGTCTATCAAAATTAATTCTATCGCCATTGATCCAAAAAATAATAAACATATTTTGTATACAGGTATTGGTGTGTTGCAGTCAACGGATGATGGAGGTTCTACGTGGAAGCCGCGTAAATTACCAACGACGCAAATTGGTTCGACATTAGTTTTTGATCCAGTTGATTCGAAAATATTATATCTTGGAACAACTGCGTTACCGGCTAAACAATAAAATTTGACTAATTTTTTATTATTCTGTTATAGTCTGATTAGTATATTTCATTAATAAAAAAGTCATTGATGCAGGATATAGTAATTTCAAATAAACTAGCAAAGCGAATAGGGGATAGTGTAAGCCCTGTCTAGCGTTGAAATGAAATTGGACCTGTTGAGACGTTAATTGCGAAAGTGATTGACCGGTTTGCCTCCGTAATCTTCGGCAAACGCATATTTGAACACATGCGTATAAGTCTCTTTTCTAGAGAAAAATAAGGTGGTACCACGGAGAAGCTCCGTCCTTATATGTCAATTTTTTTGGCGTATAAAGATGGGGTTTTTTGTTTAAAGACCTCAACACAAAACGTAAAAGTCTTTCACAAAAGGAAACGTCATGTCAAAGGAACTTCAAGCTTTTATTTCGCGATTTGATTTCAATCAAAATCTTATAAATCATCAAGGAGTAGAAAGAGAATATTTTCTTCTTGATGAAAACTCGATTCCTACACCACGTTCTTCTGATTTTTTAAATAAAATTAAGGATAATGCGTGGACATATGAATTATCTGCTTGTCAGGTTGAGCATCGAACGAGCCCGCACAAGGAAATCTTAGATCTCAAAAATGATTTGGATATTGCGCAAAAACAGGGGAAGCGCATTGCGTGTGAGCAAGGCATGGAATTACGAGCCATAGAAGTAGCGGATAAAAATATGCCTCTAGATATTTATCCTCATGAACGATATCTAAAAATTGTTCCAAACGTATCAAAGCAAATTCTTTCTGCGGCATGTCGTGTGACAGGAACACATATTCATGTGGGTATGCCATCAATTGAAACCGCAATTGAAGTGCATAATACATTGATTGATTGTCTGGATGAGTTTATTTTGATGGGAGATCATTCAAACGGTGAACGTATTCGCTTATATAAAATGATGGCCAAGAATCATACGCCACTAAAATACGAATCCGTGGATCATTTCTATGAAGTCGCATGTACTCAAGGATTTGTTGATAATCCAAAAGATTGCTGGCATTTAATTCGCATCAGTTATCATGGTACGGTTGAATTGCGCATGTTTGGTGTAACGGAAAATACAGAAGAAATCATTTCGTGGTGCGAACATGTTCGCTCTTATATCGATACATACTTCATGACAGTATAAGTTATAGACACATTGTATGTGTCTATTTTTTTAGCACAAACCAACGTGGCACACGTTTAATTGACTATTTTTCAAAAAAAAGGCAAAATGAGTGTATTCTCATATGCCTACACGTATTGAAAATGCAAAACCTCGATTTCAACAAGTTGTTGAACATTTGGATTCGGAACTTTCCGCAATTCGTACTGGGCGCGCACATGCTGCATTAATTGAAAATATACAAGTAGAGGCATATGGATCCATGATGGATATGAAAGGTGTGGCCGCTGTGTCAATTCCAGATTTTAAAACAATTCAAATTGAAGCTTGGGATAAGGCACTTACTAAAGATATTGAAAAAGCTATTATTGCGGCGAATATTGGTTTAACTCCAAATGTGGCAGGATCAATCATTCGATTGATTATGCCAACGCCAACTGAAGAAACTCGTCGTGATACGGTGAAGCGAGTACATGTATTAGGTGAACAATCACGAAAAGGAATTCGAAATGTTCGCGAAGAAGTACGTGAAGAAATTTTATCCGCCGAAAAAGAAAAACAAATTTCTGAAGATGATCGATTTCGCGAATTGGAACAATTAGAAAAACAAGTAAAAGAATGGAATGGAAAAATAGATGATATAGTGCAGGGTAAAGAAAAAGAAATTTCTACCATTTAAAATCTATGCCAATCTCTCCTGAAAAAAAAATGGATTTATTAGTCTCGCTCTGTAAACGACGCGGATTTATTTATCCTGGATCTGAAATATATGGTGGCTTTGCAAACTCTTGGGATTATGGGCCATATGGTGCGCAGCTGAAAAAAAATATTAAAGATGCTTGGTGGAATAGGTTTGTGATTGGTCGTGATGATATGGTGGGAATTGAAACGCCAATTATCATGCATCCAAAAGTTTGGGAAGCATCAGGGCATGTGGCGACTTTTAGTGATCCGCTCGTTGATTGCAAAAAATGTAAACATCGTTTTCGCGCCGATCATTTGATGGAAGTGAATCAAGGCATGCTTGGCCGTTGTCCATTATGCACAGGCGAGCTTACGGATATTAAAAATTTTAATTTACTGTTTAAAACATCTATTGGTGTTACAGAGGACACGTCACATATTGCATATCTTCGTCCTGAAACTGCAGGTGGTATGTTTGTTGCGTGGAAAAATGTACGTGACTCTGCACGCAAACGCTTGCCATTTGGTATTGCGCAAGTTGGTAAAGCATTTCGTAATGAAATTACTCCAGGAAATTTTATTTTTCGTACACGTGAATTTGATCAAATGGAAATTGAATATTTTGTACGACCGGAAGATAGCGCGCGCGCTTTCGAGGAATGGCTGATTGCAATGAAAGCTTGGGTAAAAAATATTCTTAAGTTGCAGGATGCGAATGTGGTATATCATGAAATTGCTGATGTAGATCGCGCATTTTATTCTACGCGTACAATTGATGTGGAATATACATATCCATTCGGCACAAAAGAATTATACGGATTAGCAAATCGGTCAGACTATGATTTGTCGCGACATGCAGAAGCGAGTGATATGGATTTGAGATATGTAGATTCTGCAAATGGAGAAAAAATATTGCCGCATATTATTGAACCAACATGGGGATTAGATAGAACTGTATTAGCTGTATTAAGTGAACATCTTGATATAGATGAAGTAGACACAGCAGAGGGTGAAGGCACCGAACCAAGAATGGTTTTACGATTACCACCACTTTTAGCACCTGTGAAAGTTGCTATATTACCCTTGCAGAAAAAAGAAGAATTAGTATCGATAGCAAAAAAAATATCCGCATCCTGCCGCGAAAAAGGACTTGCGGTTGAATATGATGAAAGTGGATCAATTGGAAAAAGATATCGTCGGCAGGATGAAGTAGGCACACCTTGGTGTGTAACCGTAGATTTTGACTCTGTGACTGATGGTGCATGTACGGTACGAAGTAGGGATAGTATGGAACAAGTGAGAATGGACGTGGGGGAAATAGCAGGGTGGGTTGAAGAAAAAATTAAAATGAATTAAATATCTATGAAAAAACCTGAATTGAAGAAATTACAGAATGGCATGTCAGCAATGTTGATTCCGCAAGCTAGTGCTGAATCGATGACCGTATTAGTTTTAACGCGCGTAGGTTCGCGATATGAAACAAAAGATATAAATGGTGCATCACATTTCATAGAGCATTTGATGTTTAAGGGAACAAAAAAACGTCCGACCACCGAACATATTTCTCGCGAATTAGATCGGTATGGTGCAGAATATAATGCGTATACGGGCAAAGACGTGACTGGATATTATATTAAAATGGATGCAAAACATACGAATCTTGCAATAGATATGTTGTACGATATGATTTTTCAATCGAAGTATGATCAAAAAGAAATTGATCGAGAGCGTGGTGTGATTATTGAAGAAATAAATATGTATGAGGATAATCCTCGAATGCATATTGAAGATTTACTCGAAGAAAAATTATTTCCCGGTTCTACATTGGGGTGGAATATCGCAGGGCCTCGTGAGGTCATTCGTAAGGTAACACGTGAACAGCTTATAACGTATCGAGATTCATATTATATTCCGGAACGCATGACGGTTATTGTCGCTGGAAAAATTATTCCAGGTATAGTAGATATTTTGCAAAAAACATTTGGATCTGTAAAACGTATCAGCGGGAAAGATACAAAATTTATACCTTTTACACCTCCAAAAAAATTATCCGATGCGCATGGATGTCAGGCAAAAGAAACGGAACAGGTACAATTTGGAATGGCATTTCATAGTGTGAAAACTGGTCATAAGAATGAAGCGGCGGCTTCTTTGCTTGCAAATATTTTAGGTGGAACTATGTCATCGCGTTTATTTATTCAAATTCGTGAAAGACGTGGTTTATGTTATTCAATACATGCATCTCAACAGGGATTAGAAGATACAGGAATTTTCGCCATTATGGCAGGATTAGAAAAAAATCGTATAGACGAAGCAATGAAAGCTATTGTTGTCGAGTTGACGAAAGTCCTAAAATCAGGCATAACTTCAGAAGAATTGCGTCGTGCGAAAGACAATATTCGTGGACGTATTACATTAGGGTTCGAAGATTCTGCGACACAGGCAGGATGGTATGGCAAGCAGTGGCTGTTTGAAGGTACTAGGGAAACGCCTGAAGATAAAATGAAACGTTTAGAAAAAGTAACACGAGCAGATATTAAAAAAGTTGCACGATGTATATTTAATCCTGCCTTGATGGCAACAGCGGTGATTGGTCCTGCATCCTGCACAACGAATTTAGCAAAACATCTTATCTGGAAAAAATAATTTTGAAAACATGTATATGAAAAAATTGATTATCTCAAATTGGAAAATGAATTATGGTCCCATAAAAGCAGGGGCGTGGATTCGTGCATTTCGTCGAGAACGATTACCGAAAGATGTGGATATAGCGGTTGCAGTACCTTTTGTTTCATTACCTGCGGCGCGTGCATCATTGGGTCGTGCTTCTATACCTGCGCTTTCCGCACAAGATTGTTTTTGGGCAGAGGAGGGCGCATATACAGGAGAAATTTCCGCATCCATGTTGCACGAATTTGGAACGGAAATGTGTTTGGTGGGGCATAGTGAACGTCGTGCATTCTGTGGTGAGACTGATGATATGATCGCAAAAAAGGCAGGATCATTACAAGCACATAATATTGTTCCAGTCATTTGTGTTGGTGACACCGCGGTACAAAGAAAAAAAGGAGAACATATGAAAGTGGTGAAAGCACAAGTAGCGGCCGCGATTGCCATGTTAAAAGCAGATACAAAAATACCTTTTGTGATTGCATATGAACCGGTTTGGGCAATTGGAAGTGGAAAACCATGCGTTCCGCAAGATGCGCGAGATATGCATGTAGCGATTCGTGGCGTGCTTGCGAAAAAATTCGGTGCCACAACTTCCGAAAAAATTCGTATTATTTATGGCGGATCAGTTGATACAAGAAATATTTTAGAATATATGACAACCATGGGAATAGACGGTGCTTTAGTTGGCGGCGCTTCTTTGGATCCGCGCAATTTTGGATTATTGTGTCGAGCTGCAGTGCCGGCTTAAACGGCGATGATTTACTATATAGCTTGTATATTAATTCTCGCATGTGTATTTTGCATTGCGGTGATTGTATTGCGACATTGGAAGGAAATTCGGTTATTAGATCCGAATTCTATTAAAGAAGAACAAGAAAAACAAAAGCGGGATGAACTTATCTTGCAACGATTCACACGTGTGACCGCAGAAAGAATGGTGCCCGTGAGAGAAGTGGTGAAGCGAGGTATAGATGCATCAAAAACAGGGTATCGTTTTTTATTGCATAAGTTGACCGAGGCACATGACTTTTATAATAAAGCAAAAACGCCATTCGCATCATTGTCGCCGAGCACGAAAGAAAAAGTGAAGGTGATGTTGGAAGATGCACGTGAGTTAGCTCGAGAGGAAAAGTGGGCAGAGGCTGAGCGAAGATATATTGAAATTTTATCAATTGATGCACATGAATGGGAGGCGTATAAAGGTTTGGGCGTCATTTATTTGAAACAGAATTTATTGTCGCAGGCACGTGAGACATTTGAATTTTTAGTGAAAAGTAAAAAAGCGGATGATATTGTGTATGCAGGATTGGGTGATATTTGTGAATCGTCTGGAGATATGAGCGCGGCACTTGATATGCGAAAAAAAGCAGTAGATTTGAAACCGTTATTGGCTGTGAGGCAATTTGAAATTGCGAGTGTATATGTAAAAATGGGAGATGTGGCGCGTGCATGGCCATGTGCAGTTCGTGCTTGTGAACTGGATGAAGGGAATTGCATGGATCTTGAATTATCTTTGGATATTGCTATACTCATGCGAAATCGTGAAGAGGCTTTGAAGCGATTTGATAAGCTGCGGGTTTTGACAGAAGATCGAGGAAAGATTGAGGGATATCGTGGTCGGATTGAAATACTATAAGCCGTTGTAGCTCAGTTGGTAGAGCACGTCCTTGGTAAGGACGAGGTCACCGGTTCAATCCCGGTTAACGGCTCCAGTGCGGGTAGGTACCGAAGCGGTCAAACGGGACAGACTGTAAATCTGTTGGCTTACGCCTTCAAAGGTTCGAATCCTTTCCTACCCACCAAAAAAAACTGATGTTATACATCAGTTTTTTTTCTTTTTTTCTGCCATATGTTACTATCATCCTGCCTTAAAAAATAACCTACATATATATGCAACCACGACCCATACATTTTGAAATACAGGTGGATAATCCAGAGCGCGCCATCAAATTTTATACAACGGTTTTTCATTGGAGTTTTCAGCAATGGGGAGAAATGAAATATTGGATGTGCATGACTGCACCTAAAGACTCGAAAGAACCAGGAATTAATGGGGGATTGCTTCCGCGTCCTGCCTTGATGGCTGAAAAACCATGTGGAACAAATGCATGGGTGTGCACCGTACAGGTTGATAATTACGATGCATATGCAAAAACTATTCTTGAGAATGGAGGTATGATTGCATTACCAAAAATGGCTATACCTGGCATGGCTTGGCAGGGGTATTTTCTTGATACAGAAGGGAATACGTTTGGTTTGCATCAGGCTGACGTGGATGCGAAATAATGGTACTGTATACTCATGCGTACTATCCCTCTCGCTCTCACCTATAATGACGTGCTTATTAAACCGCGACGTTCATCCATACAATCACGATCACTTGTTAACACAAAAACAAAACTTACAAAAAAAATAACGCTCAATATTCCGCTCGTCACGTCTAATATGGACACGGTCACAGAATCTGACATGGCCATTGCAATCGCTCGTATGGGTGGCATCGGATTCATACATCGTTTTATGTCTATTGAAGATAATGTTGAAGAAATTCAGCGCGTGAAGCGTGCGCAGAATTTTATTATTCAAACTCCGTATATCATAGATCCAGACAAAACTATAAAAGAAGCAAAACTTTTTATACAGGATAAGGGTGTTTCCGGATTGCTTGTTGCAAATGGTGATCATAAATTACAAGGTGTACTTTCATCACGCGACCTTTTATTTGCAAAATCTGACGATCAAAAAATTACGGATATCATGACGCCGCGTAATAAACTTATCGTTGGAAATATGCAAACAACATTTGAACAAGCGCAGAATACATTACGAGAAAATAAAATTGAAAAACTTCCTCTTGTTGATGAGCAGAATATTATTCAAGGTTTGATTACATCTGCAGATATTCAACATCTTATCGATTATCCTCTCGCGAATGTAGATATACATGGACGACTTATTGTTGGCGGATCTATTGGTGTTCATGGAGACTTTCTTGAACGTGCTGAAGCGCTTATTAAAGCGGGTGCTGATGTATTAGTTATAGATATCGCACATGGACATAGTGATATTATGTTTAATGCTATTAAATCCTGTAGGCAAAAATTGGGTGATATACAATTAATTGCAGGGAATATTGCAACAGCTGAAGCCGCGAAAGATATGTGTGAAGCTGGTGTAGATGCTATTAAAGTAGGTGTGGGTCCGGGAGCAACGTGTATTACACGTTTAGTGACAGGATGTGGTGTACCGCAATTATCCGCCGTGATGGAAGCAGCTGAGGTGGCAAAAAAATATGGTGTGCCTGTGATTGCTGATGGGGGTGTGCAAACATCAGGTGATATTGTAAAGGCAATTGGTGGTGGTGCGGATACGGTGATGATAGGTGGGTTATTAGCAGGTACAGAAGAATCTCCTGGTATTATTATGAAACGTGGTGATAAAAAATATAAAATTTATCGCGGGTCTGCTAGTTTTTCTGTTTCACATCGCCGTAAAACGCTTGATTTAGAAAAAAAAGATTTAAATGAAGTAGTGCCAGAGGGAGTTGAGTCTATTATTCCGTACAAAGGATCTGCATGTGAAATTGTTGGGCAATTAATAGGCGGATTAAAATCAGGTATGTCATATACGAATGCAGTAACGATTTCTGATTTACAAAAAAATGTAGAGTTTGTTCAAATGACTTCGGCTGGAGTTCGAGAATCCGGACCACATGATTTAGGGAATACTATTTTGTAGCGATTCAGTATTGAAGTATATATAAAATAATATTGATTTTAAAAAATCCCCGATATATATCAGGGAGTTATTTCTCGTCGAAGTGTTCGCCGAGATTTGTATGAAGGTATTTCTCACGGTTTACTTTCACCTTTTTCGTTTTTTTATCTGCATATTCCAGAACAATGAAATATTCTGGTTCCGATACTACAACTTTTTCATCCGGATTTGACGGGTTGAGATCGGTTGTAATGATCATAGTTCCAGATCCTGTATCTTCATGTGTATGCAGCGTTTGGTATTCTACCAATTGGTACCGACAATGCAGAGCATCATCACAAAATGGGTTTATCGCTGTGATGGGTATATGATCTTCATCAGACAAGTACATATCAGAAAGCGTCTCAATAGACACCGTAGTTGTAACCGACCAATAGGTTGATTGAACTCGAGGGCGCGATCCATATCCTGCAAAAAAGAGGATAGAAGCTGTCACGAAACCTAGCCCAACGACGGAAAAAAGACAGATTCCAAGCCACAAATTGCGACCTTTGCGAAATGCGGGAAGTGACACGGACATGTAGACCTCCAAGGTGAAAGAACGTCTATAGGTTTTACCTTGTTTTGCGTATTTAATCAAGAGGCTTGTATAAAAGCAGTTTTTTTGGTAAGTATATATTGGTTCTTTCGAAAGGAATACACATGAAAATCAAATTCTTTTTCCTGGTATTGATCAGCATGCTTACTTTTGCTTTATTCGTATTTTTGGGAATTGCGCATGCGCAAGTTCAGCCACCACCTTCCATTGATATGGAGCAAGATCGGTTGGATGCAATATTGCCCGATATTCCTGCATCTGACATGCTTGATAGTTCGCCTATTATAGTAAATCGACCTACGGACATGAAAGCATTTACGTTGAATGTGCCCATTATCCTGCATCAAAAAAATGCGACGCTCGGTGTTGGGCTTACATCAAATCCGGTGCGTGCATATTTGTGGGAGCGCGATTGGTCAGAACCGCCTCCGCGAATTTTGCGAGCGCTGAGTGGGTTGCGCGTGTCTATGGCGCTTGCGTATATTCCGAATCCGGATGCGGCAATAAGTGAGTATAAGCGTATTGTTATTGGGGGCGGCACTCTTTCATACGAAATGGTGAATCAGCGTGATCCGCTAACAAATCCCAGTGTGCGAGCTTGTATGGATAGCGAGGTGAAAAAACTTATTCCGTCGTATGTATATAATCCGCGGCAGGAATGGGGTTTGATTTCAAATTCATCTATTGAAAATTGTTTTCATAATCGGATTACGTATGCGGCAGGATTTGGCGCTGGCATGACCAAAGATTTTGCAAAAGCATGGATGAATTACGAAGTGCAATACCGACAGCATGCATTTACGTTATTGCTCGAACGTCGGTTCATGGATAGGTATGCGGAAAATACATGGAATTTTGGTTTGAGATATACGCGTGAGCGCGCATTTTTTTCTCCTTCTTCTGATATTGTTATGGAAGTTGAGCCTGCACGTGATACGGTAGAAAGTGCGAGATATAGATTCGCAAGCGGTTCGGCCATTACCTTTGGTTTGCCGAAAAATATTGGTGTGACGCTTGGAGTACGCGTGATTACGCCATACTCAGCACGTGATGATGGAACTTTGGAATATCGTGGATATATTGGTTTGAGCTGGGGATCATATGATATTTCTCGTGAATATCTATCTCGAAGCATGTGGCATCACATGCAATAGTAAGGTATTACTTTTTGTACCAGATACGTTTTGTACCTGGTACTTTTTTTATGTTACGATATATAGGCCATTTTATGCTAACGCTCCCTCGCGCGTATACCGCCGAAAGTGTGACGTCGGGTCATCCTGACAAAATCTGCGATCAGATTTCTGACGCAATATTGGATGCGTATTTAACTCAAGATAAAAATAGCCGTGTCGCCATTGAATGTTTCGGTGGACATGGTCATTTGGTTATTGGTGGTGAGGTCACAACCCGTGGCAGCGTGAATGCAGAAAGTATTGCGCGCCAAGTATATGCAGGAATTGGGTATCGCGAACCTTTGTCGATTACAACACATATTGTTCGTCAATCTTTGGATATTGCACAGGGTGTTGATACGGGTGGGGCGGGTGATCAAGGGATTATGTATGGGTATGCTACAAATGAAACACCAGAATTTTTGCCACGCGCCATTGTGCTTGCACATACACTCTCGGCAGGATTAGAAAATTTGCGACGGAATGATCCTGCCTTTTTTTGGTTACGACCGGATGGAAAAACGCAAGTGACTATTGTGGATGATGTGATTACTGCAATCGTTATTTCTGCGCAACACGAAAAGACACGTGAATGGAAAAGTATGCGTGATGATATTAAAAAA
>JAHFIO010000069.1 GCA_023246325.1 Candidatus Uhrbacteria bacterium
TTTTTTGGCAAGGGCAAGGACTTCTTTTTCGTCTTCTTGCGAGATTTCAATGTATACGGTTGGCATTTTTTACCTCGGCAGGATATTGAAGTGAGTCTATATATTAAAAAAAATTAGGGAAAAAGTCAATATGCGCCTTTTCGTGCCAAAACAACAAGAGGTGTTTTTAATAATATGTATATATCCAAAGCGGGGGACCAGTTTTCTATATACCATGTATCTAAACGTACTTCATCCTCAAAATCTAAATCACTACGACCAGATATTTGTGCAAGCCCTGTAATACCTGGTCGTATTCCTAATACTCGTCGATGATGTGAAGCATAGTTTGCAACCTCGCGAGGTTGATGTGGACGTGGGCCGATTAAAGACATATCTCCGCGTAATACATTTATAAATTGTGGGAGTTCATCTAAAGACCAGCGTCGTAAAAATTTTCCAATAGTTGTAATACGGGGGTCAACTCCAATTTTATATACAGGTCCATTTTTTATACTATTTTTTTCTATCAATTCTTTTTCAAATTTCAAATTTTCATGTGCTTGTTCAGAAAATTGTTTTCCAATTGAAAATTTTCTCCACATACTGCGTAGTTTATATAATTCAAAAGGTGAGCCTTTTTCACCAATGCGCGTATTTTTAAAAATAACAGGCCAACCATCTTCGATGAGTAAGGAGATACATGCCATTAAAATGATTGGTGAAAATAAAAGTAAAAAAATACAAGAAAAAAATATATCGAAACTTCTTTTTGCTATATGCCCCCAACCGTCTAAAGGAGTACGTTTCACTTCTATAATCGGCATGCCCGTTTCAGTTGTTACGGATATATTTGTAAATGTTGCAGCAAATAAATCTGCTAAATATCTAAAAGTGAGATGCTGCTCTTCTGCAAACGCAATTAAATCTAATGCTTTTGATTTTTCAATATCTGGCTCAGCTAAAATAATGCCGTCTATATCCTGCACATGTAGTAATTTTTCAATGGATATACGAGTTTTTTCATCCCAAACGCGAAATTGTTTTATGATGGTTATGCCATGTATTGGATTATCGCGATATGCGGAAGAAATTTTATCACCTGTCATACTCCCGATGACAATAAAATGCCTATGACCAATGCGTGCTATGAGCAATGCATGGCGCATCAATCGTAATATTAATCTGCCGCACCATACAAATAAAATAGAAAATGCTAATACGGCTAAAACAATAAAACGTGACGTGGCCAGTTCACGTCGAAAAAAAATAGTTGCTATGATAAGCATGGTCCCTGCGGCGCACGATAAAATTATTTTTCCAAGTTCATTCCAAGCGCGACGTTGTTGCGTTGAATATAATCCTGCTATTGCAAAAATTATAAGCCATGCGCCGATATATAATCCTGCAGTTTCTATATATTGTCGTAAGGGAACATTTTGAAATAAAGGGAGAACATCGGTGATATAGTGTGAATATCGTAGTGCATACGCAGAAAGTGCGGCGAGAAATAATGCTGTTGCATCGAGTGGAAGTAAGATGGCGGTGAAGGTGAGGTCAAGTCGGTGTATGCGCATATATATAGTGTATCAGGCTGGGAATCAAAAGGGGGTCAGGCACCAAACTGTGGATAAGTTTTAATAAAACCTATCCACAGTTTGGTGCCTGACCCCCTTTTGTTCCCTGGTCAAACGATAAGCCGAATTTTGTTCTCATCTTGCGATGAGCGACGATCATCTGTCTAGGCCGGACATTGCTGTACGGCTCTGGCGAGCTACCAGTTTTCATAACGTTACCGAAATGAATCTTGCTCTTGCACCGAAACGGGTTTACCACCGCGCGTTGTTGCCAACGTGGGAGAAGGGTAGTCTTTTGGACACCCCTCACTTTTCACCTTTCATACCCGCTTGCGCGAATATTAGTATAGTCTCTGTGGCACTTTCCCTAGATTTACGAATTGCTTCGCTATATCTGGCCGTCATTAGCGGCGTTTCTTTTTCTCCATTCCGCCTTTTACAGCAGGCAGGATGTAGTGTTCGGACTTTCCTCAAAGCTTGCGCCTTGCGATCATCTGTTTGACCTTGGTGGTCAAAAATATACCCCACTTTCAACATTATGTCAATGAGACCGTTGTAAAAAGCGAACTACTCGCTCTTCGCCTCAAACCTCCTCAACGTACATCAGAGTACGTTTGCGTCGGTTTGGTGCTCCAGAGCTTCGTATTTCATCTTTTTACAGCGGTCTAGGTTTGAGTGTATTGTTCGCTATTGACTTTTTTGAAATTTTTGAGTATATTTTTTTAGCATTTTGGACAAAAAAAGATTTGGAGGTTTAGATGATTACATTGTACATGGCACTTGGTTTTTTCGCATATCTATTCATTGGTTGGATAAGCTATATATTTCATCGAAGACTTATTGTAGGATTGGCTGATAAAAAATTATCCGATTTGAATCTTGCAGGAAAAGTTTTTTTGAGTATTTGTATTCCATTACTTGGATATAATTTGTTGCTAAAGGAGCTCACAGTTTCTGCAGTCGAAAGTGATTATTCTGCAAAGCGAGATAGAAATTTTTACAGAATAATTAGTCTTTTTTGGCCTGCGCATTATGTATGTAAATTTTTGATGTGTATCGCATTGCTTATAATGTGCATGTTAGCGCTGGTTATTACTGGTGTTGAAAAAATCGTATGCTCTCTTGAAAAAAATGATATGAATATAGAGGAAAAAAAATTCACGCGGCTTGTGAATGTACTTATAAAAAAACCAGACATTATGCAAAAAGTTGTTGATATGTCGTCTGGAGTAATAACTGAGCAATCTACAAATTCACGTCGTATTCGTATTGCGGAACTTACTGAGCAAAGAAAAATACTTGATGCACAACTTATTCCACTTGAAGCCGAAGAGGAATTAAGCGGCGATCCCTATCGAGGTGAACAACTATCGCAAAAGATGAAGACATAAGCTTCATCTTTTTTATTATCTGCCAATTCCCATTTTTTCTTTCACTATTTTTATTTTTTTCTCTGCTTGTTCACGCGCGGTTCTACATCCTGCGTCCAAGATCTTTTTCAATTCGGCAGGATCAGATGTATATTCAGATAATTTTTTCTGAATAGGGGAGAGCATGGTTATCAAAGCTTCAGCCAACCCTTTTTTAAATTCACCATATCCTTTACCTGCATATTCTTTTTCTATATCTGCGATGCTGATGCCAGAAGCATGATGATATATCGTAAGTAAATTTGATATAGCTGGTTTTTTCATTACATCGTATGCAACACCGCCCTCAGTATCTGTCACGGCTTTCAAACATTTTTTGCGAATTGTATCTGCATCATCAGCTATAGAAATAAAATTATATGTTGAAGCAGCGCTTTTTGACATTTTCACCGAAGGATCATCCAATCCCATTATACGAGCGCCTGTTTTTTGAACGAGTGTTTGTGGTGCGATAAATGTTTCGCCAAATTGTGAATTGAATCGAGTGGCTAATACGCGCGCTAATTCTAAATGTTGGGTTTGGTCATCGCCCACTGGAACAACGGTTGTATCATATAATAAAATATCCGCAGCCATTAAAACGGGATAGGAAAATAATCCTAAACTAACATTTTCACCGCGCTTCACACTTTTATCTTTGAACTGTGTCATGCGTTCCAGTTCTCCTGTTTTTGCTATTGTGGATAAAAGCCATGCGAGTTCCGCATGTTCTGGAACTTCACTTTGTATAAAGAGCGTACATCGTTTTGGATCTATACCCACAGCTAAATATGTTGCCGCAATATCTAAAATATTTTTTTTCAATAAGGCAGGATCTTGTGGCACGGTAATTGCATGTAAATCAACTACACAAAACATACAATGGTATCTATGTTGTAGTTCGGTCCATTGTTTTAATGCGCCGATATAATTTCCGATATGGAGATTATTTGTAGGTTGTACGCCAGAAAAAAGAAGGTCAGTCATATATCTGCAGGATGCCTGAAATGTATGAGTCTGAAAAGGGCGGATTATACATGTGGTCTGATATGTGTTATACTCCGGTGTATAACGAACCTTATTCTTAGCACTTTTATTTTTTATGCCAAACCAACGCAATTCACCCATTGCAAAAGCGGTGAAAAATTCGCTTGAGCATTTGCATCTTTCTGCAATGCTTACAACTATAGTTGTCACGTGTATTATTGGATTTTTATTTCAATATCTTACCATTCAAACAAATAGCGCAACACAAGATGCGGTTGCAAGATATATGGATATTCGATTAAATACCATTGAAGCTAAAATTGATGCACAACAAATGAAACTAGACGCATTGAGCATGCAGGCGCAAGCCCCTGCTACCATGCCATTACCAAGTAGCGCGCCGGCTAAGAAATAAAATTTTTTGTATAAAAAAAAGACCCCATTCAGCATTGAACTGGGGTCTGTGTGTTGTAGATTAAAAGTAATGAACGCTTGTGGTTTGTCCACGCGCATCCAAAACTTCTCGCTTGTGGATTTTGCCATTCATAAGCAACCACTTCTCATCTTCCACGCCATCGCGGTTCAGATCCAGACGGAACTGTGACCATTGGCGTGTATCATTTGAAAATTTCACAGCATCCACATCCTTGAAACGGATAGCGGTTGCACGAAACTTTGCATTCGGCAGGATGTCGTTCTGTCGCATGAGGCCATGACGATCACCGCTCGTGTTCAACCAATTTTCGAGAGCAGATTTTACTTCCTGCGTTGTTGGTTGAGTTGGTGTAACTACCGGTGTTTGTAGAACGGTAGGTACCGGCGGAGTTGCAACTGGTGTTGAAGTTGGAATGGGTACCTGTGTAGACTTCGATGAAGAATCACAGCTGCTTACTAGTTTTACCGCTCCTAGAACTATTCCTAGTGCAGCAAGAACAGTAAAAAAACCAAACAC
>JAHFIO010000070.1 GCA_023246325.1 Candidatus Uhrbacteria bacterium
TACAAACATGGTTTCTGTTAAATCGTCAATAAATGTCTGAAATGCAGCCGTGCCAATTTCATGTACATCAACCTGAGCGGAACGCTTGCGAAGCGTCTCGGTAGGAAGTTTTGTGAGAGGTAATGATTTTGACATGTAAAAAAGTTTATCTGAAAAAAGCAATAGGGTCAAGGTCTATAATAGCTTTTCCAACATATTGTTGTAAAAATGCCACAAACGCATCCTGTTGAACTGTTATTGGGGCACTGATTTGCATACAAAATCTGGATTTTGACGATATGGGTCTATAGGGTACGGGTAAAGGTGCAGAGGCAATATATCCCGTGGGCAAACGAAACATAATATCATCGTATAGCATATCTGCTTGTACAGCTTCTCCATCAATTAATAATTTTGCCATATGAAATGCAGGCGGATATCCAAATAGTGCACGTTCATTTATTTCACGTTTCCACGCATCTTGTAATCCATGTGCTGTTAACCACATACGACATTGTGCAATTAATTTTTCTTCTCCCTGCAGGATGAGGTTCGCTTTTGCGTTTTCAATCATTGCGCATAATCTTCGAAAACAAATTGCTAATCTTTCTTTCCGACGTATATCTTCTACGGCACCTCCGATCAAAGCAATATCTGTTACAACAATAGTTGCGCCTTCGGGCAAAGACATATTCCAAAAATTCGTTAATCCTATTACGTGTACACGATCGCCCAATGTATTTTTTATTTGTTCGCGTACACGATCGCCTCCTGAAATTGATTTTGATAAATCAATACCATTGCAATGTGTACATACGGATGGTGCACGAGATTTTTTTCCACATTTTCTACACACTGCATCTGTAGATAGTCGAGATAAAACAAAACCACAATTTGCGCAAGGTGCAATCCAGCCACAGTCGCGACATACAAAACGTGCACGTTCACCACGGATGGGGTGTACAATAAAACATGGAACAGTATTTTGCGCATCGTGTTCTAATCGTAATAATGCAGTTGAACTTATTGCATCTATATGGCTTCGTCCGCGGCTTTGAAATTCGGAAATAGTGAGTTGCGGTTTCAGATCCGGCACTAAATGCCAATCGATCTCGGTGTTAGCAACTGAAGGCGTTGTTGATATCTGAATTATCGACATATTTTTTCGAATACGCGCAATACAGTTCACCATCCATCGGGCATCAAGACGTGGGTTCATTTCGTCTTGTTTGAAATCATCATTTTCCGGTTCGTCAATAATAACGGTATCGGCAAATAGAGAAAGCCATGCACCAATACGTGTCGTTACGAGTATATGTGTCGATCCTGCCGCAAAATTTTGTACCATGTTCCATGCACGTGTCGTAGAAATTTTTGCATGCAGTGCTGGTATATGCATTGTTGCGCTCAATGTTTCTGCGCGTTCCTGCCAAGGGACTAAAATAAGTATACGTCCGTTTATTGTTGAAATATTTTTTTTGATTTCTGATATTCTATCTATTGTATACCGAATATCATGCAGGGGTATTGTAATTTGTTTCGTGTCAGATATAGGGATAGGGTTTAAACCCTTGGCTTTTTTTGGTATAGTGCGAATCCATGAATGAAGCACTGAAGGACGCGAACAAAAACTTCTTTTTGCAGACAAGGTGAGTGCGGTCACGGCTTCACATCCTGCTGAAAGTAAAATGGCAGGATGAGGTATATGTTTCGTTTTATCTGCAATTGCACTCGTGTCGCGCACGTCTACGATCATCCCAACGATTTCTTGATTGCGAAAAGGCGCACGGATGATATCACCCTTGTGTATAACTGCATCATCTGGAATCGAATAGTCAAAAGCATCCACGGCGTGTGTGGTTCGACGTGCGGGCACAAAAGAAATATATTTCATTAGTGTATATCGTAACTTGCAGTAATGTACCCAACCCCAAAGGGTGCTTCGTATGATAAAACTTCCGGCTGTACTTGTACGTCATCTAAAATTCCAAGCAAGGTCATAATGGGACGATAACCACATTGTTTTACTTTTTCAAGTGAAGGTGTATCCATGTTTAAAATGGTGGAAATATCATGAGCTCTTAAAGATTTTTCTATGAGCATATCGAATTCTGATCCTGCTGCAGCTTCGGATTCCGTAATATCTTTTCCTGACTTATGCGCTAAATCTGCGCTTGCAATAATAGCGACACGTGTAGGTTCCGCATGTAATACGCGTTTGAGATGCCTACCGAAGTCCAGATGGGCTTTTCCATCTGCATGTGATGGAGATATAGGAATTAATTTCGCAGTCATTTGAGAGCCAAGTAAAAACCACGGAACGCTAAATCCATATTCCAGCGATTCACTAGAGGTAAGCGTAAACGGAATTTTTTCTTCGCGCATGAGGCGTTGTATATGATCGATTAATAAAAAATCGCTTTTGACTTTTATTGTTGTTGTAAAATCGCCAAATGATTGGAAGTTTCCAGTATATGATGGTGATAAATTTATACTAAATGCGTCAGGATATAGCGCACCATGTGGAGCTATGATAATCACGGTATCTGGTTTGGATAAATATAAACCGTGCTCAATACGTTTTATTGCGTCGAGTGTTTTAGATAGTTTGTCTCGGTGCTCTTTACCAATTGTTGGCATAAGCAAAGGAGAATGGGGGACGATGGCTGAATATACTATCATAAAGATGCAATTGAGACAGGCTCACCTATAGGGTACTCCGACAGTATACGTTCAGGCAATTGTATGACATTTTTCCACTTCCAACCTATAGATTCAAAAATATCAGCCGAGGGGATAGGGTTTAGTTTACCTTGACTTACAACATATACGGCAGGATCAGATTTTTTTTGTACTAATTCGCCATCGTGCAATTGATATGGATCAGCTATTTTATATTTTAATAATTTTGAGGCCGATACTTTCTTTATATTTCTTCCTTTAAAATATAAAGAAAGAAATGCACGATCAGGAATAAGTGATCTTTCACCTTCTTCAATATACCATAATGATTTATCTTCTTTTTTTTGCATAATGATGCCAGTGGGAAATTCCGTTTTTGAATTGATGGAAATTCCGTTTTCATATCCTGCAATTTCATTTTCCGTTACGTCAATAATTTCATCTTCATTAAAACTAAATTTACGAAAAGTTTTTTTATCAGCAATGCGACGTTTTGTATTGTCGGATAATAACCAAAGATGCTTTTTATTGTCTCGGAGCAAAGCAAAGTTAGGAAATCTGATCTGAGGACCGGTAGGATATGATTGCAGCTCGGTATCAGATACGGATATAATCTTTGCAGGATCAACGAGTGAAAGTAAAACAGTTTCAGATGCAAAAGGACGTTTTTGCCCGAGGCGAATAAGATATGCTTGTCGCTTTACCTTCGCACGCACAACGGTTCCTTCGGGGTATTGTAATGAGAACCAGCGTTGCCAGATATTCCATAAATTTTGATTTCCATGAATATGCGGAGTATATGCATAGAGCATGGCAGTTGCTGAATTTTCAGGAATAATTTTTTCTCCATCTATTTTTAGGAGTTTTCCCGCTGCATTCCCACCACGTGTTTTACCGGTACCAAGTATTTGTAATAAATATTTTTCTCTATGTTGTTTAGCAGCCCACTCTATTTGTGAGGCAAAACCTTTAAACTGTTGTAATTCAGGATCATCTTTTGAGCATGCATCACATATTGCGTATCCTGCCGCCCAATCAAATTGTTTTTGGGTGGGGCTTGGGTCTTCAACAAGTGATTGTTCTTTTTGGATGAGAGCAAGAAGATATTTCGGATTTATTTTATAGGAAGTTGCGACGCGCCAAATAATATCAGTTGCTGTTTTTATAATGCCATCAGTGTCTGTGATTTGTGCATCAGCAAGTGTTCCCTTGGAACGGAGAAATCGCACCATACGATCATAGCTCATTGCATTAATATCAAAAATATCGTCATCTTCTAATATACGGCTTTGGTTGAAACATGCGGCTGTGGAGGTGGATATTTGTTCCTGTGCATTGGCAGGATACGGTATATAGTAAAATACGTGAGATATAAGACTCGTGAGCAATAAAAACTTTGTCTTTTGAGACATCATGGGGCTATTTTAGCAGATGTGAGAGAGAGGGGACAGTCCCCATTTTCTTCACATCCTGCTACAATATGTGCATGTTTCAAAAATGGCTGAGTATAGGTGTACCTCTTGGATTTTGCATTGTTGCAATCTTATTTTCAACTCTCATACCTCGTATGGGTTTTTCAATATACGGAAGCCCAGATGAGACAGCTATTGCTATATCCGCCCAACATTTCGTTTCAACACACTCCATGAAAATGCAGGATGTGAATTTATCTATATTCCCCTGGATGCATCCGCGCAGTTTTGTTACACAAGGCGATTCGCTTGTTCCTGTTGGATTTTTAGGTTTACCTATTTTACTTTCCATGCTTATTTTCTTTTTTGGAATATTTTTTGCCTCTTTTTTTACACCACTTCTTTTTGTATCTTGTGTGTATCCATTATGGCGAGTAACTGCAAAATGGCGATTAGGTTCACGTCTTGCAACACAATGTATATGGATAACATTTCCACCCGCACTCTTATATGCGAATCGTGGATTTTTTCCTAATCTGCCCGTTGTTTGTTTAATGGTATGGGCTACATATTTTATATATTCATCAACAGTTCGTTCTGCGTATAATAAAACACGTTCACGCATTTTAATTTTTGAGCCACACTATATATATACGGCAGTTCTTACAGGACTCGCTCTTTCTATACGTCCTGTAGAATTTCTTTGGATAAGTATATGGCTTATTACCGCGTATATATTAAAAAATCATACAACATATGTGTATACATCTATAGAGAAAGTGTATACAACGGTACTTTGTATTGCT
>JAHFIO010000071.1 GCA_023246325.1 Candidatus Uhrbacteria bacterium
CTACGAGATGAGTGGTCGAAATTAAAAAATATGGATTGTGTTATTTTTGGCGTAAATAAAGCAACGGCAGAAAGTCATAAAATATTTATGGAAAAATATTCAATCCCTTTTCCATTATTAGTTGATGTGGGTCGTAAAACCGCAAAAGCATTCGGAGCAATATGTGAATTTTTAGGATTGAAATTAACGCGCCGTACCATTGTTATTATTGGACGCGACGGAAAAATTATTTTTTATAAACATGGAATGCCAAAAGTATCTGATATGATCCGATGCATTCAAGATATAGAGTCTGATATTGCTAAAGAAGTTGAATTGAAAACTTGACGAATACGTGCCGGCAGGATGAGATACATGTCTAAATTATTCATTTTTTATTTTTATGATAACCATCGGAAATAAAGCGCCTGATTTTAAAAATGTGGCAGCATATAAAACGGGTGAAAAAAATACATTGGTCAGTTTGTCTGATTATGCAGGAAAGTGGTTAGTATTATTTTTTTATCCTCGAGATTTTACATTTATTTGTCCAACAGAATTAAAGGGATTTGCAAAATATGAAGCTGACCTTGAAAAATTAAATTGTAAAATAGTTGCAGCATCAACCGATTCAACCTGGTGTCACTCAGCATGGTTCGAACGCGATTTACCAGATGTGAAATATCCTGTTTTGGCAGATACAAATTTAACTCTGTCTCGAGACTATCAAGTATTAGATGAAAAATCTGGGGAAGCACAGCGCGGATTATTTATGATTGATCCAGAAGGCAATATAAAATATTCTGTTGTAAGTTCTGGATCAGTTGGAAGATCGGTAAAAGAAGTATTGCGTGTTTTACAAGCATTACAAAGCGGCGAATTATGCCCCGTAGAATGGGAACCTGGCCAAGCTACATTAGGAAAAGCATAATATAACAAAATAAAACAATTTTAATTTGGGTCAGTCACCATTATGCTGATATTTTTGAAGGTTTTTTATTTTTTTCGTTTAATGCTTCTTCGAGTGAACTTTTATTCCAACCAACAATTATTCTACCGCCTATATCCAAAACAGGTACACCCATTTGCCCTGACTTTTTTACCATTTCATTTGCAGAGGCAGGATCACTAGAAACATCTATATCATTAAACGCTATTCCTTTTTCACGCAGATATTCCTTTGCAAGCTTACAATATGGACATGTGGGTGTTGAATATACGGTTATATTCATATTTTTATTCTACAGTATACATTCTTGTACATTCAGTACCTCTATTCAGCTCATATCTACCTGTTGTATTTGTAAAATTACTTATATTTGCTGCTAAAGGATTAAGAAATTTTTTCCCATTATTTAATGTAACCGTTCTTTCTGACAAAGTGCCCTGATCAGAACTAACTGCACTAAAACAATCATCAGCCAATTCTTGTGAAATTAATTTTTGCCCATCTTTCATGGTTTCATCCCAATCAGTTTGTACTTTCACCGAATATCCTGATTTTACTGTAAATGTTTTTTCATAAAAAAGATTTTTATCAAACGATGAAACAAGAAATGCCGTCACAGTAGATATATCTGCATATTCTTTCGCTACTTGATTTCCAAGCTTATCCCATATAGTAATAGACATTTGATCTACATACGAATGTGGCCAACCAACAAACACACTAGATCTTAATTTTATTTTTAATGGAATATCTTTATTTGTGTCTATAGGGGCCATTCCCCCTATTGCATCTATCTTATGTGCAATTTGTGAAAAATCAGATTTCGTCATTGAATCAGAAGCACTTGGTAGTACTACTGGTGCCATATCAGACGGCAATACTGAAGTAGCTTCATCAGTATTTTGTCCACTTGTACTTCCTGATATGTCTGCTTTAATACTATTAACACTTTGATTAATCATTTCAACACCTTTTTTAATATATTCTACCTTTGCATCTAGTGCTTTTAATTGTGCAGATAAATCACTTATCGATGGCGGTAGATTTCTCTTTACTCCTGCCGCACCTGCAGAATACGTAACTCCAGCACTTAATACTGCGATAGTAGCCAAAGCTACAAAACCAAGATGTCTATATTTAGACATGAAATCATTCATTTTATTATTCATATGTATATAGTATACCATATGAGTTCACTACCTCACTTTTCTATAAAATTTTATTGTGGATAACCTAAAAACCACTTAAAAAATGAGCTAATAAACGTACACCGTATCCTGACGCACCATATGGTTGATCTGGACGACTTTCTTTTTCAGTATAACTTGGGCCCGCTATATCCAAATGTGCCCAGGGCGTATCCCCAACAAATGGACGTAAAAACATTGCCGCGGTAATAGTTCCGCCTCCGCTTCCCCCACCTATATTTTTCAAATCTGCAATTTTTGATTTCACCATATCCGCATATGGTTCATACAATGGAAGTTCCCATAAGGGTTCACCCGTTTCATCTGCAGCGTCTAATAATTTTTTTGCTAATTTTTTATCATTACTTAAAACCGCTGCGATGTCTTCACCTAATGCAACAATGCATGCACCTGTTAATGTAGCCAAATCAATTATGACGTCTGGGGAAAAACTTTTCGCATATGTCAATGCATCTGCCAAAGTCACACGTCCTTCTGCGTCTGTATTCAATACTTCAATTGTTGTACCATCCATAGCCGTCACAATATCACCTGGACGATATGCATTTCCTCCAGGCATATTTTCAACCGCCAAAAATATACCGTGCACTTCTACATGTAGTTTTAATTTTTCTAAAATGGAACAAACACCGATAACAGTTGCCGCTCCCGCCATATCACATTTCATTGTATGCATTTTATCCGCCGGTTTCAAAGATAAACCACCAGAATCAAATGTCACGGCCTTTCCAACTAATGCGATTCGTTTTTTTGCGCCACTAGGTTTATATACAATATGCACGCCCACGGCAGGATGCACGGACCCACGCGCAACAGCTAATGCCGCCATCATGCCAAGTTTTTTCATTTTTTCTTGCGATAGAATCTCTACGCTAATATTTTTTCCAATTATTTTTTTCGCATACTGCGCCAAAACAAGAGGTGTGACATCAGCTGATGTCAAATTAACTAAATCTCGCACCATATTTGTTGCTTGAACTAAAGTTTCCGCCTGAGTTATTCCCAATATACTATTTTTTGCATGCACATTTCTCGATTCTGAAATATACACCTCTTTCAATTCTTTTTGTTTTGGATCTTTCTTTTTTTGCGTACCATGATATGTATGAAAACGATACGAAGATAATAAAACTCCCTCTGCAAATGCTTGGGAAAATTTCTGTGCATCTTTGATATTTGAACTTTCTGGCATACTGCAAATTATTTTTTCTGCTTTTGCAGCGTGTGACATTTTTGCAACCGTTGCACCAACACGTCTTAAAACATCAAGCGTAAACATTTTTTTATTTCCTAAACCTACGACCGCTATTTTTCGTGCGAGTAATACCTTTCCCGTATCCTGCAGAATTGGAATGCATATACATTGTCCAGTTTTTGCTTCAAACCCATCCTGCAGGATAAGACGCGATAAGCTGCCAGAAACTGCTCTATCTAATATAAGCGCATCGCCGCTTAATTTTGCGCCTTGATATACGAAAGCAATGGCGATATCTGCGGAAACTTCATTTATTTCTTTTGGTGTAATTGAAATTTTCATATACATATACCTTATATAAAAAAACACTCATCTGTCCAATGAGTGTACTATGCTTCTGTGGGCCAACCAGCTTCTTGCAAACGAACTTTCAATCGACCTGCCAACGTTTCCGGCAGGATATCGGACAACGAAACTTCGACAAGTTTTCCATTTTCATCTGGTCGAAAAATAATATTTACATTTTTTTCTTCGATAACGACAGGCCATCGATTCTCACGAGCGAGTGGCAACAGTTTTCGTTCTGGATTGAAGCAAATAGGATATTTCACAACACGGAACATAGCGGCATCTACAAAGCTATCACCGATAGCATATGAACGATTCAAATCTAGATTGTGTTGTTTCGAAAGATTTTTTAATGCTATATCTTTTCGCATAAAGTGCGTGATGGCTTCACCACCCGTGAAATATTCAATACCGTTGCGTTTAATATACGGATGTTCTGTGCCAAGGTACATCTGGATATTGTTTGCTTTTGCAAATTCTTCCACAACTTGATGTGGAGATCCGCTTACAATCACACGTCGAATACCTACATCTTGCGATGCAGATGCCAGCTCACGTGTAAAAACATGTACACGATTTCCCATACGTTCAATAGTATACTTTGCACATTCACGAACATCTTGAACGCGAATATCTTTCATGCGTTCAAGGTCACAATATGCACTCACCTGCTTGCGGATATATTCCTCATACGGAATTTTTCTTTGTTTTGCAAGATCAAGTTCTTTCGCGGCAAGTTTAAGTACTATGCTTGGCATAATGTGTGCTCTCACACATTCTTCAATAAAATACACAAACATTTGTCCGCGAAACCATGTGCCGTCAAGATCGTAAAAACCACCAGCTTCAGTAGCGTTTTTTTTGTGAGACATGTTGTTTCTCCATTGTGAAAGGTCTATATATAGGTAATCAGATTTTTGAAAATTCGTCAATACGAGTAAAAAATGTACGTAAAAAAATAGTATGATAAAAAAAATCCTGACGAGAATTATGTTTTTATCTCGGCAGGATGTGGGCTAGAGGACTTTGCTTGATTCTTTGCATAACGTATACGTTGATAGCAATTCGCACACAGTTTTTTTGCAAGAATAACTTTTTGTTCATGACAACTAATACATTCTGCGATTTTGAGCAGATCTGCACACTCTTTGCACAATGGTCCATTTGGACCTTTTTTAGTATGAACTTTTT
>JAHFIO010000005.1 GCA_023246325.1 Candidatus Uhrbacteria bacterium
GACTATTTGATCTTGTGAGCCACGCCTTCGTACCGTAAGTTCCCCACTTTCAACTTCCTTGTCACCAACCACAAGCATAATAGGTAACTTCAGTTTTTCTGCAGTACGAATCTTTTTGCCAACAGATTCAGCGCTATCATCTACCTCTACGCGAAATCCTTTTTCTTCAAATACTTTTGCAAGCATATGTGCATACGCACTATGCCTTTCTGCAACAGGCAAAATACCAATTTGAACAGGCGCTAACCATACAGGAAATGCACCTGCAAAATGTTCTATCGCAATTCCTAAAAATCTTTCAACTGATCCGAGAATAGCGCGATGAATCATCACCGGTCGTTTTTTTGTTCCATCTGTATCCATATATTCCAACTGAAATCTTTCCGGTAAATTAAAATCTAATTGAATCGTTGCCAATTGCCATTCACGGCCTATAGCATCTTTTGCTTTAAAATCTAATTTAGGTCCATAAAAAGCTGCTTCTCCCTCGCCAATCTCTACTTCACGTCCTACGTCTTTCATAAGATCTGCCAAAGTTTTTTCTGCTACATTCCATACATCATCTCCTCCTAAATATTTTTCCGGCTTCTTGGAATCACGTACTGATAATCGAACTTCTAAGGACATATGAAACACTGCATAAAAACCTTCTATGATTTTATACATGTTCATGGCTTCATCATGAATTTGATCTTGTCGACAAAAAACATGAGCATCGTCCTGTGTTATAGAACGCACGCGTGACAATCCTTGCAATTGACCGGTATTTTCATCACGATATACCGTGGCAACTTCACTATAGCGAATTGGTAAATCACGATAACTTCGAGGCTTAGAAGCAAAAATCTGTGTATGATGCGGACAATTCATTGGCTTCAATACAAAGGTTTCATCCGTTTTTTTACTTGTCACATGAAATAAATCGTCTTCAAATTTATCCCAATGTCCTGACATTTTATATAAATCACTTTTTGCTAAATGCGGAATCCACACACGAGAATATCCATATGGTTTCATTAATTCCCAAACAAAATCTGTTAATAAATTTCGCATCAACATCCCACGAGGTGTAAAGAGTGGTAAACCAGGTCCAACTAAAGGAGAAAACGTAAACAAATCTAATTCAACGCCCAACTTTCTATGGTCCCTTCGCTCCGCTTCTTCTTGTTGCTTCATATACGCATCCAGCTCTTCTTGTGTATTAAAAACCAATCCGTATATACGCTGCATTTGTGGATTCTCTTGATTCCCTCGCCAATATGCTCCAGAAACTTTATTCAATTTCCATACGCCAATTTCATTCGCATTCAAAACATGGGGGCCACGACATAAATCAGTGAACTCCCCAGTTTTATACACAGAAATTGTTGTCACATTAGATGCATCAATATCCCCAGCCTCTTCCATTGAAATTTTTGTTGTTCCACGTGTTTTTAAATCATGTAATAATTCAACTTTATATACTTGTCCTATTTTTTCAAACAATGCAATCCCCTCTTCAATAGACATTTCTACTCTCTCAAAGGCAGGATGCTCTTTCACGATCTTTTTCATCTGCACATTAATTGCTTCAATATCTTTTGGTTCAAATGGTCGTCCAATATCTATATCATAATAAAATCCATTTTCAATTACAGGCCCTACTCCAAATTTTGCGTCAGGAAACAAGCGCTGTACGGCGGCTGCACACACATGTGCCGCGCTATGTCTCTTTGTCTCAATTGGATATTCCATAGACATACAGATTATGTTCTACGCATTCATATGTCAAAAATAGATACAGTACCAAAAGAAATCGCTACGCATTACTTTATTTTACAATTAAGTCAATATGATCCTTCGGAGTGGGCAACTTCCCAATCCAAGCAGGCTGGATAATAATTTGAACATCTAATACACCATCCGTAGTAGACAATTTTGTTTTTGCTTCTTCTATAGACAACCCAGCAATCAAATTTTTTGAAAGTGAGGCACTATTTTCTGTTAAGCGTGAAATCGCATCAGCAGAAAACGTGATACGAGCTTTTTCTAAATTTGCATCTGCGGTATCAACTTTCAATACAACTTTTGCTGGATTAAATTCTACTAATTCGCGACCTTCTGACATTTTATCTAAAAGTTTTTGTTTTACGAGCGATATCATCTCTTTAGATGGATAAAACACTGCTGTCACATCTAATTTTTCTGATGCCATAAACTGATCCGAGCTTTGTCCAGGTGTAATATTTGTTTTTTTCGCAGATTCTGTATCTATATATACCGCATCCCAATCATCCTGCACATTTGCTTCAGCTCGTAATGTTTTTTTTGCTTGATCCAAAACCACATCATGCAACGTTTTATACGCATCATTTACATCGCTTTGACTTACCGTTTTTACACTTCCTGCCCCACCTTGAAAACCACTCACCGTCGTTGCATATATCCATTTCTGCATATCAATATATAAACCAGGAATTGAAAGCTTTGTATCAGGAGGTAAAATAAATACCTTTCCCTTTCCATCAGATACCGCATTGACTGTCACAGATTGAAGCGGGGGTATTATGACCGTTTTATCAATTCGATACACACGTCCATCGGGCATAGAAAGTCGCGTCGTTTTTACCAAGGTCTGTGATCGTGAATATTGATTTGAAATTTTCACAATTCCAGACACGGGTGCATCCACCGTAGATGAAGCTAAATCTTTGACGGCAAACTCTTGAATTTTTTCAAATGATCCTTGCACAACACGTCCTTTCAATTGACCTAATTCTGGGCTTTTAGACAACTCCACCACACCTTGAACAGATTGTGTATCGTGTTTCACGATTACCGTTACTCGCGCTCGAACAGAAGATATCCACAGGGCACCCACTATCACAAGAACGGTAATGCCAAGAAAAGAGTATGCGATTTTTTTATACACGGCAGGAGTAGGCGGTCGTGGAAATGCATCTCTAGGCCCATATTTCGTATTTCGTATATTCATAGCTATATAAATAGAGTATATCACATAATCTTCACCGTGCCTGTACCGATAATAGCCTCTATTTTTTTTACTATATCTTCTGAAAAAGAAATTTTTGCAGAACTACGTATTTTTCGCTGACCGTCAACATCATCTATAACAAATATAACAGGATGCGGACCTGAATTTTCATCAAAAATTTTACGTAAATGCAAAATAACAGTTTCAGAAAGTGATGCGCGGACATGAACACATACACCTGTTTCAGATACAGACTCGGAAGAATGAATATCCTTCCCCTCCCCAACCACCTCATCAATATTCATAGGTGTGAGTGCAAATGCGGTATCAGCTAATATTTTCCATTCACCATCTTTTTGTTGTGGTTTTCCACGCACATATATAATTGCGTCAGCTACCCATACATCAGGAGAGGCATCACGATACACTTTTGGAAAAACAACAACCTCACACTTACCTGACAAATCTTCCACCTTCGCAAATACCATCGGCTCATTATTTTTTGTAAGAATTTTTTTCGCCTCTGTAATAACTCCACCTATGCTTACTTGCTTTTCTTTTCCATGTATACGTATATCTTGAATATCAATTATCTTTTTTTCTAATTTTGCTTTATACGAACGGAATGGATGATCAGAGATATATAATCCCAATAACTCTTTTTCCCAACGTAGTAAATCAAATGAGCTAGCAAGAGGAGCATGTTGCAACTTAAACGGCGATGCGTCAGATACACTGCTTGCAAATAAATTAAATTGTCCGGAATGTGTTTCACGCTCTGCATTTTTATGATATTCCAAAATATATTCTATATTATACAAAAAGGTTGATCTATCACCAAAACGATCTAATGCGCCGGACTTTATTAATGCCTCCATAGATTTCCGATTAATTGCACGTCCTTCAACGCGATGTAATATATCCTGTATACTCTTAAATTCACCACCCTCTTTTCGAACACGAATAATATAATCAACCACATCCTGCCCAAGACCTTTGATAGCCTGTAATCCAAAACGGATTGTACGTATTTTTGCACCCTTCACAACACTAAAACGTGCAAAAGATTCGTTGATATCCGGTGGTAATACCTGCATCCCCATATGACGTGCCTCATCAACATCAATAGTAATACGATCCAAATTATCTGAATCTGCATTCATAAGCGCCGCCATAAAACATTCAGGCCAATGCGCTTTTAAAAAAGCAGTTTGATATGCAATAAGCGCATAACACGCTGCATGACTTTTATTAAATCCATATGCTGCAAATTCTTCAAACTGTATAAAAATATGTTCCGCTATTTCTTTTGCAACCCCTTTTTTTATTGACCCTTCTACAAATTTTAATCGCATTTCATTCATAAGTTTTGCGATTTTTTTACCCATGGCCTTACGCAAGGTATCAGCTTCACCACCTGTGAAGCCCGCCATATCTTTCGATACTTGCATAATCTGTTCTTGATATACAGGAATACCGTATGTATTTTTAAGTGCACTCTCGAGTAATGGATGCATATACTCAATTTTTTCTTTTCCATGTTTACGTGCAATAAAAGAATCAATAAACTGCATAGGACCAGGACGATACAAAGCAACCATAGCAATAATATCTTCAATTTCTGTTGGCTTTAATTCTTTAATATATCTTTTCATGCCATCAGATTCAAGTTGAAATACACCCGTTGTTTTTCCGGCGCCAAGTAATTGATATGTCTCAATGTCGTTTAAGGGAATTGTATCTATATTTGTTTTTACTCCATATACTGCCTCAACTATTTCCAAACATTCACGAATGATGGTGAGATTTGATAATCCTAAAAAATCCATTTTAAGTAATCCGGAAACTTCAGAAGAGTGTAATGAGTACTGGATTACTTGATCTACATCCCCACCTTGCGCTTTTTGCAAGGGCGCACATTGTGATAATGGTTTTGGCGCAATAACAATTCCACACGCATGTTGTGATGCATGACGTGCCGTACCTTCTAATTTTATTGCGAGATCCAACAACTGCTTCATCTGTGGTTCAGTTTCATACAAAGCGCGAAGTTCAGGCGCTTCTTTAATAGACGTAGCAAGTGGAATATGTTTTCCTTGCACGGGTGGTGGAATAACTTTTGCAACACGATCCACTTCTTGAAATGTCATACCAAGTACACGACCAACATCGCGCACAGCTGCCCGCGCTGCCATGGTACCGAATGTAATAATTCCAGCAACATGATCACGACCATATGTATTACTCACATATTCAATGACATCCTTCCGTTTTACGTCATCAAAATCCATATCAATATCCGGCATGCTTAACCGATCTGGATTTAAAAATCTTTCAAAGAGTAGTCCATACCTCAACGGATCAAGATTTGTTATACGTAATGAATATGCAACTATGGAACCTGCTGCAGATCCACGTCCAGGGCCTACAATAACTCCGTGTTCTTTAGCCCAATTTACATAATCTTGTACAATAAGAAAATAAGATGCAAAACCCATGCGCTGTATAGTTTCTAGTTCAAAATCCAGTCGTTCAACCGCTTCTTTTTGCAAGGCAGGATACCGTTCTTTCAAACCTTTTTCACATAATTCGCGTAAATACGTATCTGTTGTATACCCAGTAGGAACATCAAATATTGGGAGTAAATTTTTTCCAAGCTCAAGAGTCACATTGCATCTATCTGCAATTTTTCGTGTATTCAAAATTGCATCAGGCACATGCGCAAATGCATTGATCATGTCTTTTGGTGCAACAAGCGAATGATCGATACCGTGTATAGAAAACCTATTGGTCTCTGCAAGCATACGTCCATCATGAATACAGTGCAGCGCATCTTGTGCCTCGCTATCTGTCGGAAGAATATAGTGCACATCTTTTGTTGCAACAAGAGGTGCACCTGTTTTTTTTGCAAGCTCTATGAGAGCACCATTTATATTATTTTGTGTAGAAGATTCTGGATGATGTATTAATTCTATAAAAAAATTTTCTGTTCCAAAAATTTCCTGATATTCTCGAATTATTTTTTCTGCCTTATACGCATCCTGCAAACAGGATTTGGAAATTTCACTTTTAAGGCATCCAGACAACGCAATTAAACCTTTTGCATGCTGGCGCAACAATTCTTTATCCATGCGAGGTACATAATAAAAACCTTCAAGAAATGAAGTTGAAACGAGGGTTAGTACATTTTGATATCCTTCATTTGTTTCTGCGAGAAGTGTCAAATGATGTGTTTTATCATCTATGCGTGGACGACGATCATGTAATGAATTCAGTGCAATGTATGCTTCAACTCCTATGATAGGTTTAAGTCCCGCCTTATGTGCGGCTTCGTAAAATTCTATAGCACCATATAACCCCGCATGATCTGTAAGTGCTATAGCGTCATACCCAAGTTGTTTTGCCGCATCTATAATTTCTGTAACATCACCCATGGCATCTAAAAGAGAATACATGGAATGAACATGAAGATGAACAAAAGGTGATTTTGTGTCGGACATAGTATTTTGATTACTGACGGCGCAAGGCCTGTAATCTACTTGTTAAAAAATTAATCTTCTTCTTCTAAAATTTCTTTAAGCGTTTTGTTTTTTGTTTTTGCTTTTTTATTGCCAAAATATGACGAAGCAGCTTTTCCTGCTGAAGCGAGAATTGAAGCATACTGTGAAACAGAACCAAGATGTTCTTTTATTGACGTAAGCGCCTGTTCAATTTTTTTTATTTTATCTCGTGTCTCGTGCAATACCACATTCGCTTGATGTAAAATTTTCGCTAATTCATATAATGCCCAACAGAGAAAAGCAGCGATCCAAAGAACAGCAATGCCAATAGCAAGATACATGAAAGATTGAAAACCGTATAGGTTCATATGAATAGTATACCATATAGTAAAAACTCATAAAAAAATCCGCTGATTTAGCGGATAGGATATTCGTTTCTTTCTTGTCGCATGTATAGCCTCAGTGCGGCTCGACACAATGGATGAACGTCTTCATCCTGCAGTTGAATGGATTGCACCCAGCCAACAATAGCACTTTTTTCCAAAACATAGGTTCGTGGCGCAACGAGGAAACTAGTTCCAAGAGGTAAGGTTGCTGTATAGGTTACAACATTTGCCAAAACATCGTATGGGAAATCAAGAATACTGTCACGATAATGCATTTGCGTGAAATGAAATTCTTCACGAAACATATTTTTGATTTGTATATTTGTCGGAAGTGAAAGAACGCGATCAACAGCCTCGCCCACTCCATCACGATTCGCATAAAAAGATGATTGATGGCCACCGGGGAATTCCCATAAGTCACCTTCTTTTTTACGCACAAGCAATACATCATGATATATACTCGTATCATTTTTTCGTGAAATGATCGCATAGGCAAATGTTGCGAAACCTATGAGCGCAGGTGATTCAAGTGCGTGTTCTTTTCCGTGAGCATCGAGGATTTTCATGGTTGTCTCCTAACACAAAGAGCAGAAGCAGCGTAACTAAAAAATCCTTCCCTGTCTAGGAAGGATTGGTTGAAATGAGTCTGGCTGCACGTACAAGTGTTAACAATGCCCGTGGCCAATCATATGCATCCATATATACTTTAGCGGATGTCAGTAGTATATTCAGCTTATGTTTCATGGGTTTTATAACTGCTAGATCTGATACAAGTGACAATGTCGATGGAAATACATGCACTTTTTTTCGCAATGCAGCATATTTCACTGCATCAAATTCACGAAACAATTTCACACGCTCAGTCCATGTCACACCATTTCTTCGTATCCGCAACATTGCACGCGTGAGAAAAAAAGTAAGTGGTATAACAATCTCTTTATACAGTTTATGAAGTAAAAAAATCCACTTCATCCGACTACGTGCTCGCTTCAAATACGTGCGTGTATCAGAAATCTCGAATTGTGCGCATGCACGCATCGCAGATGCAATATCCTGCAGGATGAGAGTTGCATATAGTTTAAACGGATATATTGTCATTCGTTCAAATGTATTGCTCAATATCCCAAGTTTTTTTATTATATCCGCAAATACGAATACATCTGTTTTTTTTATTTTACGCAATTGCGTCCTCAATATTCGACCAATAATGCGCCATGCATACACGAAAAATTCACGATGCGATCGAATTCGAAGCGCGGCATCCATTGCATCCGCACTCATGGGGAGAGATATAGAAGCAATTTGTTTCAGACGTTTTTGTTTTTCATCTGATAATGGATTTTTTTTAACTTCCCGGCTGAGATCACGAATATACCGTCTATCACTGACCGTAAGTGATATGTCTTCGGTCAACCACAAAATAAGTTCGCGCAAACAATCATTATTTTTACACGAATCATGATGTGTGTGCACATGCGCTTGCGAAATAATAATACCCCTCTTTGTATTAACATGAATGTTTGAACGATACGTGCTGTATACACATTTCATTTTTTACCTCTTTTTGAAAGAACTATGGTGGTGTCAGGCACCAAACTGTGGATAAGTTGTTAATTCAACTTATCCACAGTTTGGTGCCTGACCCCACCAAAAGCTTTAGCGCGATTGCGTATATGTTCAGTAAATGTTTTCGCTACATATAATTTCCCCGCATCGTCTGTTAAGAAAAATCTATACGGTGTAGCGGCAGGATGCAGAGCAGCCTCAAGTGCATCATCCCCTGGATTACAAATAGGTCCCGGAGGCAATCCTGCATGCATATATGTATTATATAACGAATCAATGGCGAGCTCATCTAATGTTGGTCGCGTATGTCCACCTACCGAAATATAATTAACGGTTGCATCGGATTGAAGCGGCATATGATCTTGCAATCTATTCCAAAAAATCCCTGCTACAATCTTTCTATCGTCTGGATTCGCAACTTCTTTTTCTACAATAGATGCAAGTATAATAATATCACGCACCGTTCGCCGTTGCTTTGCAGCCTCATCTTGTAAACGTGGATATCGTTTAGCAAATTCATCTAATTGTTTTTTTAAAAAAGCATTTGGTAATTCATCTGCATATACTCGATACGTATCAGGAAATAAATACCCTTCAAGTGAACTTCCTTCTACAAAAGGATATGCATCATGCCAAGGAAATGCTTCAAAACTCATTTTAGTAATACCATGTTCTTTTAATAATTTTTCTATATCACTCGTATTAAAACCTTCATTGACACGAATTTGTACTTCTTCACGCAAGGGTCCAGAAAAAAGTCGTATCGCAATATCATGATAACTCATACCAGACCGTAACACATATACTCCTGGCCTCCCTTTTCTTCCAGCCGAATCTATATACGAGTATATGCGATATCCCAGTGGAAAATCTATCACACCTTTTGTTTCAAGCAATAAAGCGATCTGCGCTGTACTCCATCCTTCTATAATTTTTACCTCAACACCTTGTGTAAGAAGAGATGGTTGTATTATCCATGCGCGATATGAAAAAAGAATACCTATACATGCAGGAATGGCTAATAAACAAAATACTATTTTTTTCATGCGTCGTGAATATGATGTGCGGCAGAAGATAAAATATTTCTTGCTCGTAACATCGAATGAAACTTTCTCACAATATAAAAAGAAATACAACCTACAAAAATTCCTCCAAGAATATCTGTTGGATAATGTACCCCGGCCGATATGCGACCTAGTGCAACACATCCAGCAATAAAAAATGCAATCATACCTATACGTCGATCAGCGATATAGAGTGCGAGCGCAATTGAAATAGCTGCCGCCGTATGTCCAGAAGGAAAAGAAGTATTATATGGTGCAGGTATAAGTAAAAGAACGTCATGCGATACAAGAAATGGACGTGCACGAAGAACACACTTGGCAATACCCACTACGAAGACAAGCGCAAGTGCCGTTGTCCATGCCGCTTCTTCAACTCCATGCCTTTTTCTTTTCTCTTTCGATAAAAAAAGAATGAGAATAAGAATACTGTCTAAAAAAATCGCATAACGCGCCAGGAAAATGATAACAGTACTTCCAAATGCATACGAAAGAAAAAATCGTTGAATATGTACTACGAAAAAAAGATCTGGTATAAAAGTCATACGATCAGGATAGCACAGTTTTTGGAGAATACGGACACTGTGCGGCAATCGGGCATCTATAGCATTCTGGTTTTCGAGCCTTGCATATATCACGACCAAATGGAACAAGGGCGCTATTGATTGTAGACCAATATTTTTTTGGAATAAATTTCATTAAATCTTTTTCAATATCAATTGGCTTTTTCTTTTTAGTCCAACCCAATCTACACACAATACGTTGTACATGCGTATCAATAGCGATCGCTGGAATATGAAAACAAGCAGACAAAACAACGCTTGCGGTTTTACGTCCAACGCCACGCAATGTAATTAAATCTTGCATAGTGCGAGGAACGCATCCTGCATACACATCCTGTATGCGTATAGCAGTTTCTTTTACTGCACGAGCTTTTGTTTTATATAAATTTAATGTACGAATTGTTTTCGCGATATCTTCTATTCTTGCCACGGCCAAACTTTTCCAATCAGGAAATTTTCTTCGTAATCCAGGCATTGCTTTTAGCACGGCTGCATCCGTACATTGTGCAGCGAGCATGGTGGCAATCAATGTATCATCCGATGTATCCAAATGCGTCCCCCCTTTTTCAGAATATTTTTTTGAAAGACATACAAGAATTTTTGTATACAAAAAGCTCATATGACATATCATATGAGCTGGGCAGAAAAAGTGCTAGTAGAACTTCACATTATCAAGATCAACGTTGACATAGTCCGTGCGGACTCCTGCTGTACCACGATCAAAGGTGGCATCAGACAAATCCGAGTTGAACTGCTGAACTCCATCAACCCACACATTCATGACAGTACCAACAACCATGAATCTGAATGCGTACCAGCGATTGAGTGTGACGCTTGTCCCTGCTGGCAAACGAGTACCATCAGCCTTCTTCAAACGCACCACGGTTCCAATAGGATCATACGGACAACCAAGTGCGGCATTCGGACTTTGCTTTTTCACAAGCACATCCCCATTTGATCGAACACTTGCGACATAATACTGGTCCTCGTTTACGTAGCGCGCAAACAAATGCACGCCTCGAAAGGGGGTTTGACCAGAAGGCTGAGTCTGAAGTGCTGTGATTCGAAAATCAGTCTCAACATTCATATCATGATATGCTGCACGTTGATTCCGTGTGCCGATGAGCGTATTGTTCATAAGCATTCTGAAATTATACGTAGACGTTCGCGTGAACGTGGCCGCGGGCCCACCTGTGATTGGGTCATACTCCCATGCGGTGTACAAAAAACCACTTGTGCCTACATAATAAATATTTGTCGATCCACTTCCTGCAACCAGGATGCCTGTACCTGGGTACATAGAATAATTGAAATCATCCCACCCATCTGTATTCCAGGTATTAGTTGATGTGTTTTGCAAATATGCATACGTGTTCACACCGCCTGCATTTGGATAAAACGTATAGAACGATCCACCCGAGCACGTAGCGCTCGCAGAATGCGACATGAACAGCAAAAAGAGAGATGCAAGAAAAGTAAAAACAAAAAAACGAAAACGATTCATTTCAGACTCCTTGTTTTGAGATGTATATAAAGATCGAGTAAAGTTTAAGAATTATGCCACATATATACTTTTCTGTCAATAATACTATATCAAAGATTTTCCTGTCATCTCCGGAGGTTGTGATATTTCCATTAATTTTAAAACTGTCGGCGCTACATCACCCAACATACCAACGGGCTGTGTAGCAAATAAATCTCCACCAATAACTTCTCCATTCGGAGCTGATAAACCTTCAAATTGTTTTCCAATAATAAGAAAAGGTACTGGATTTGTTGAATGCTCTTTATCTATTTCACCTGTAACGAGATTTTTCACTTCTTCTGCATTCCCATGATCCGCGGTTACGAGCACCGTTCCATTTACAGCTAAAGTCGCATCCACTATTTTTCCAAGTGCGGTATCAACAGTTTGACAGGCGATAATAGTCGCCGCTTCATCACCTGTATGTCCAACCATATCTGGATTCGCAAAATTTAACACAATAAAATCATATATACCCTTTCCAATATCCTGAACAATTGTATCCGCAATAGCCATTGCAGACATTTCTGGCGCTTTATCATAGGTTGAAACACGAGGCGATGGAATAATCACACGATCTTCACCGGGAAATTCAACCTCCTGCATGCCATTGAAAAAAAAGGTTACATGCGCATATTTTTCTGTTTCCGCAATATGTAATTGTTTTTTTCCTGCATCTGAAATAACTTTCGCCAAACAATTATCTAATGCTTGCGGTGGATACGCGATCACAGCTGGCATATCTTTTTCTAATTCCGTCATGGTAACAAAAAATAAATCTTTTATTTCCTTGCGTTTGAATTTATCAAAGCTTGGCAAAGTAAAAACCTTAGCCATTTCACGCGCACGATCTGAACGAAAATTAAAAAAAATCATGGAGTCGCCATCATTCACCGTACTCGCAACAACACCCTTTGTAATGACAATAGGCTCTACTTGTTCATCATATATTTTTTTATCATATGATGCCTGTATTGCTTTCGCCGCTGAATCTGACATCATATCTGCTTTCCCATGCACAATAGCATTATATGCTTTTTCAATTCGTTCCCAATGATTATCACGATCCATGCCCCAATATCTTCCACTTATACTCGCTATACGACCAATTGCATTTTCTTTCATATAGGTTTCTAACTCAGCAATAAAACCAATTCCGCTATTAAAAATAGCATCACGCCCATCCAAAAAAACATGAACAACAATATCAGAAAATTTTTGTCTTTTACACAGTTCTAACAATGCCTTGCAATGCGTATCACTCGCATGAACGTTTCCTGCCGAATATAAACCCATGATATGTACGGTCCCCTTATTTTTTCGCGCATGTTCTATCGCATCCAAAAATGCTTTATTTGTATAAAATTCTCCACTTTCAATTGCATAATTTATACGTGGCAAACTTTGATAAAAAATTCGCCCAGCTCCAATGGTAAGATGCCCCACCTCCGAATTCCCCATCTCCCCCCAAGATAAACCAACAGCCGAAGCCGACGCCAAAACCGTCATAGCAGGATAATGCTGCACATAATGAGAAAAATTTGGCATTTGTGCGGCAGCTACCGCATTGCCATCTCCAGGTGGTGCAATACCAAAGCCGTCAATAATAGCTAAAACTATGGGTTTTATGGCTGACATACGCAGGATAAGAGTATCGTACAGGTCGAGCGCCTACTTGACAAAACATCAAAAATGTACTAGATTGACTTATCCTGACGTAATAATTCGGCAGGATGCAAACGTACACTCGACAAAGAAAGAAAAGGGAACCATGACAAGACAGGCGAAGGCAATGGATGGTCGCTACGACTACCTCATGGCAGAGAAAGAAGCTGAGGAGCAGAAGCTGAAAGAAACCAACCGTCTCAAGCTTGAAGCGGATCTGAAAAGAATCGCAGAAGAAGAGGCGGATGCGAGATCTAAGCTCGTCGAAGACCTGAAGAAAGAGGGTATCGACCTCTATCGGGTTTGGAATGGTGCGCAGATTTTCGCTGGCTGGAATCCGAAAAACGGCTATCCTCGATTTCGCCGCATGACGAATGAGGAATTGACCGCTATTAAGCGAGACACCTGGAAAAAGTTGATGACGGTCGAAAGCTCGGAATCAATGCTCTGGTGGGACACCTACGATTGGCAGGCATCCATCGGTGTATATCGCGACGCGACATGGACAGTGAAGATGCACAATGTTGCATATCACAAGCCAGAGAAATTGAATCAGGTCTGTACATTTGTTGTGAGGGGGCGACTCTTCAAGGACAAGTACGGGGATGAAACAATTTTCGCGGATAATCTCGTGAACGCGGTGGACAAAATCTGGTTGACCAAGGGTCGTCCTCAGGATGGAAAAATCATTCCGTCCGTGAAAAACGAGGCATTGCCCAAACGAATCGACACCTCGCCATTTCCGCAGTTCTTCCTTGAGCAACTGTGCGAAACTGTCGAAAAGATGGTCTACGGTTTCAACCACTACGTACAACTCGCACAGGAGGTGAAGTCATGAGTACTGCAAAATCCGAACCCAAGTCTGCCGATGAAGAGATCCATCTCGATTTCGATGATGTGACACCAGTCACACCACTTGACGTCGATGCGATTTTTGCGGAGGCTGAAGCAAAAGCAATTGCTGAGGCTGAAGCCCTCGCAGCGCTGGATGCATGCCTCCCCGAAATTCGGCAGGATTCGTATCCTGCCGAAGTGGTCATTGTCGAACCTACGAAGAGCGATCTTCCGAGTGCATATATTCCGGATGAATCTTTGTTCAGTCGATGAAAAAGCAAAGTCCACTCCGCGCGAAAACATCCCTCCCCCGCATGCAATAAGCACCCGGAAACGTATCGTGAGTTTCATACGAGTATTAACGGTGCCTGCACTCTTTGTGCTAGCAGTCGGAACTCTCGCCGTCTTCACGCGAGAAGATCAAGCGGCGGTGGTAAAGCCAGCGGCAGTTACAACGCAGGAAACTGCAACTGTACCCACCGTGACAACCCCTGCAGTCGTATCCCTAAACGGTACTATGTGTGCTGCCATGGATTCTGAATCTCTCGAGAAATACTTTGGACAAAAAAATCCAGATAAATTTCTTGATAAAACCGGTAATGTCCCTCTCGATACGGCGAAGCCACACATTGTGTGTGGAAAAGCTTGCAGAGCAAATGCAGATGGCACACTTGATGTGTCAAAGGCACAAATCTGCGGACTTCGTCCGTAACACACCGCCCACCGTGACTTTCGTCACTGTGGGCTTTTTTTTATTTCAACAAAAATGTTGTGACGCTGAAGGCAGGAAGTGTTGCGTATAATTGCGCATTATTTTGTATGATAGGTGTTGGACCTAAAACTGGTTGTGTATTCGCAGATGTTAATTGATATGCGATTGCAGAAGTAATGAATCCACTATTTTTCACATCTACACCGAATGTACGTGATATAGATGTTTTATTGATTGCAATAATTGTTATTTCACCAGGATGCATTGAATCTGACATTGCATATACCGAAAATTTTGTATCATCATTTATCGTTGTTGCAAGTGATATATCACCTACTTTTTTTCCAGATCCGTCATAATTGAGAAACATATTAAATGCACCATAAATAAAACTATTGGCTGGCATGTCTATCGGCCATATGCCTGCTTGATACACTCCTTCGCGCCCTAAAATGCCGAGAACATCTGCTTCTGCAATTCCACCGGAAATATGATTCGCTCCACCATAATAATATTCACCTAATGCAAGTTTCGTACCTGGATAATGCGCATCTATTTTTGATTTCATTGCGCGCAATAATGCAATTGGCTGACCTGTTCCATCCGTTATCCAACTTTTTTCTTTATATGTCGTGTCCCAAAGCGAACGTGGCATTTGTATGCGAGCAGAAATTTCCGCATCACTTGGCGCAGCAGAATTACTTTCAGAAACTTTTATACTGCCCGCATATACTTCTGGATACCAATGAATTTGTAATACATCTATAATACGTTTTCCAACAGCGACTTCTGCAGCTTTTGCTGTATCAAGAAAAAAATCAATATAATTACGTCCAGCTTGATCAGGTGCATCTTGCAATGATTCATTTTCATTCCAACCATATGTTGCAGCACCAAATACTTTTGCATTCGGAGCTTGAGTTTTAATCATTGTAGCAAATGTCGTTGTGAGATCTGCCATTTCCGCATAGGTTGTTTGAGCCGAATGTTGCAATGGGTGTTGCGATGGCCAAATACCTGGTTCATTATCTAAGCAATACATAATATCTGCGCTTGATGCGCCACCTGATGCATATGTATTTTCCATAAAATGAATAAATTCATCTTGATATACATTTTTGTCCGATGTATTTGGTATGAGCAAAAGTGCAGTTGGTTTATGTGAAAGATTTGCATACCAACGCGTGCTTGCAGATGATGCTATTTCATGTACAATTCCTTTTTTATCAGCAGCGACATATTCAATAATAGGTATTGATAAAATTGATGCCGCATTTCGAGAACGCGCCGTACTTACAAAATCCGTCATTAATTTTCCAGGAAAATTCGTTTCACCTAATTCACTGTCATTACTATTCGGCCCATAATCCGCTCCTCCGTTTGAAGCATTGTTTTCCCAATTATATGTTGACAATCTGCTTCCACCTTCGCGATATATTGTTGCATGCGATAATCCGAAATCATTTGAACCATATATATAGGGTGAAATTGGTTTTTGAATTGACATGTCTATTGTTGCTTTAATATCCGTGCTTATTGAGGGAAGTGTTGGTGTTGGTGTTGGTGTTGGTGTTGGTGTTGGTGTTGGAATTTTCAGCACTTCAACTTTCATTTTTAAAATTTCAGAATATATAAGTGATACCGTAGCATTCCCCTTTGGCTTTAATACGCTTTTTACAGGAGTACTATTTCCATTCAATATATGAATTCTACTCTCCAATTGTAAAAGCTCATCATATACAGCATTCAAAGTTGGTGTAATTTTTTTTGATTGTTTTATAACGGCCGCACTCACAGGTAATACAAAAAGAATACAAGCTATAACAAATATCCCCGACCATACTTGCTTCATATACGGCAAGTATACCACAAAAGAACTATTTCAAAGTAACAACCGACAATTTTATAATTTCGTTTTGACTGTCACCTGGACATGTTTTATTCGGTCGTGAATGTCCGCATAATACGCACGCCAACAATACATATGTTTCATTTTTTTTAATTTCAATACCAATAGGCTTCATCATCCCCCGGCAGGATGCAGCACGATCACCCGGATGAATATCTACATGCTTACTCCATAAACAGTATGGACAATGATTTGTATACCCAGTGCCTATCACTTTTTTCTTACAATGTTCACAAATAAAATCCTCTACACGCTTTATAAAACTCATACGTGTTCTTCTAAACGTGGAAAAAGTGGCTCGCCAACAATAATTTTTTCGCCACCTACACGTTCCAAAATTCTCTCTGCAGTTTCTGGCATAAATGGTTTCAGTAATTCTGCGAGCACGGAGATATGTGAAAGCCATTCACCAAGACATACCTCTAATTCTTTCATCCTGCCTTCTTTTGCGAGTGTCCATGGTTTTTTTTCATCTACCTGTTGATTCAGTATTGTGAAAGCAGCAAAAATTAATTGCAATGCTTGATCAAATTTATATTGCACAATATGCTCATGAAACTTTTTAATATCTACTACTTCATCTCCCTCGCCCCGAGACAATGAACCAGAAAAATATTTCACCGACATGCTTGTCACACGATGAACAAGATTGCCTAAATTATTTGCAAGATCAGCAGAGTATTTTTGTTTTGAACGCTCCCAATTCCAATCACCATCATTCGTAAATGGAATTTGTGAAAGTAAAAGATATCGAGAAGCATCAATACCGAACACCTCTATTAATTCATCTGGCTGAATGACATTTCCTAATGACTTCGACATTTTTTGACCATCTACATGAATCCATCCATGAACTGCAATTTGCTTTGGGAGTGGCAGATCAGCAGCCATAAGCATAGCTGGCCACAATATACTATGAAACCTATTAATTTCTTTCCCAATAAGATGCACGTCTGCAGGCCAAAATTTCGCAAAGGTATCTGCATCATGTGGAAAACCAACACCAGTCATATAATTAACCAAGGCATCAAACCACACATACATCACATGTGACGCATCATCAGGAACGGGAATCCCCCATGAAAGATGCTCAACGGATCGTGAAATACTTACATCAAAACTTTCATCAATATCTTTCAATAAACTTTTTACTTCATTAAATTTTGAACTCGGTACAACAAAGTCAGGATGCGCTATATATAAATCTAATAATTGAGTTTTAAATGCCGATAACTTGAAAAAATAATTTTCTTCTTCTAGAAATTGTGGAATCGTTTTATGATCTATACATTTCCCATCAACTAATTCATGTTCCGTTTTATACGCCTCACATCCAACACAATATAATCCTGAATATTTTTTTTTATATATATATCCTGCATCACGAACACGCCGCCACATATCTTGCGCTGCCTCACGATGACGTTCTTCAGTCGTACGAATAAAATCTGTATTTGAAATAGTAAATCGTTTTGCTAAAACATGAAATGTATGTGATATCTCATCTGTAAATGTATGCACCTCTTTCCCCATATCTGTAGCTTTCTGCAAAATCTTTTGCCCATGCTCATCCGTACCCGTCAAAAATCTCACTTCCACATCCTGCTGTCTATAAAAACGTGCCAATACATCAGCGAAAATTAATTCTAAAGCAAAACCGATATGCGGTGGAGCATTTACATACGCAATAGCAGTTGTAATATAAAATTTTTGTACCTTAGACATAACTTTTCCCTATCTTCATTAACATCTGAGCATGATCATCCGTCACGGCTTGTACGGACAATCGTGCATGCGTAACCAAAGGCATATTGCATAAATTGTGCGTATTGCGAATTTCTTCTAAAGAGATAGGACGCGTAATAGCAATATGTGGAACCAATTTTATAGCAAGCCATGTATCTGTAGCGCTCCCCGTTGGATCAGGAATAGCCTCACTCATTATTTTCGCTATACCAATAACCAGTTTTTCATCTCCCGTATGATACATAAACGCATAATCCCCCATCTTCATAGCAGCTAAATTATTACGTGCCTCAAAATTACGAATGCCAGTCCACAACGTTTCGCCATCACGCACGAGCATTTCCCATGAAAAATCACGGGGCTCGGTTTTTAAAAGCCAGAAGGCCATGCAGACATCATACGCCATTGTATTAAATTTGGAAAATAGGTATAGTTCAGATGTCCTTTAGAAATGAGGTTAAAATGAAAAAGGTTTTTTTCACATTCTGTTTTGCGCTCAGCATTATTGCTTGTAATGTAACGCGTACACAAACGCCGAATCAAGTTGCACACCAAGCGACTACTACAGATCCGAAAGAAGCAGTTGCATATGTAAAAGCAACTCCTCCTGAAGACTTGCGAAGACTCCTCCTTGGGCTCGCTATGGATCAACACTTGAGCGAACGATTTCGCACAGGGTTTATGGCATATTATGTTACAGGCTGGTCAGGATCTGGATTCACGATTGCAGGGAATGGTCCGCATACACGCTTTGTTACCAATCGCCATGTTGCGAATGGTTCTAGCGAAGTATACGTTTCATTCGACAACAAAAAAACCATGATCCGTGGTGAAATTGTGTATATCGATCCAGAATACGACCTTGCCGTTGTAGAACTTCCTAATCATCGTCCGGGCTTGGAACTGAAAACAACAGTTTCTGACTTAGAAGATGTTCGGACGGTCGGTTATCCTGGCATTGGCAGAAGTGGTAATTACCAAATTGCCCGCGGCTCAGTCACCAATTCATGCGTTCGCGGAAATGTAATTGGTTTAAGTGCACGTCAATGCTGGATTCAGCACAATGCGCCTATTGATCCAGGATCAAGCGGTGGCCCACTACTCTCTGCTGATTCACGCGTTCTTGGTGTTAATACCTTG
>JAHFIO010000072.1 GCA_023246325.1 Candidatus Uhrbacteria bacterium
TACCATGGCAGAACGCTTTCGTGATGTCGAAGGGCAGGATGTATTATTATTCGTTGATAATATTTTTCGTTTTACGCAAGCGGGCGCTGAGGTGTCGGCTTTATTAGGTCGTATTCCATCCGCTGTTGGGTATCAACCAACGCTTGCAACTGAAATGGGGGGATTGCAAGAGAGAATTACGTCTACATCTAAGGGATCTGTTACATCGGTACAAGCGGTTTTTGTTCCTGCAGATGATTTAACTGACCCAGCACCGGCAGCCACGTTTTCCCATTTGGATTCCACTGTTGTTTTATCACGTCCATTATCGGAACTTGGAATTTATCCTGCCGTGGATCCATTAGATTCAACATCGACTATGTTGAGTCCAGCATTAGTTGGTGAAAGGCATTATCGTGTTGCTCGCGCAGTACAAAAAACATTGCAACGATATAAAGACTTGCAGGATATTATCGCCATCCTTGGAATGGATGAATTGTCCGATGAAGATAAATTATCCGTTGCACGTGCGCGCAAAATTCAGAAATTTTTATCACAACCATTTCACGTGGCGGAAGTGTTTACAGGCGCACCTGGAAAATATGTTACGCTGGAAGAAACGATTTCTGGATTTGAAGAAATTATTGATGGAAAATTGGATATGGTTCCAGAACAAGCATTTTATATGAAAGGTGGTATTGAAGAAGTGAAAGCTATTCATCAGGATGGGGGACAATCGTCTGCTCGGTCTTAATATATGATTTTTGAATTGGTCACACCTGAAAAATTAGTACTTCGTGAAGAAGTTGATTCGGTTTCCGTGCCAACTACTTCTGGTGAGATTACTATTTTAGCGAATCATGTGCCTCTTGTTTCAAATGTGTCAGCAGGAGTTTTACATTTGACGCGAGGGGCTGATGAAGAAGACATTGCGGTATATGGAGGAGTTATTCAAATTTCAGAGGGTGGGCGTATTCGTTTACTTGCAGAAACAGCTGAACGCGGACACGAATTAGTATTAGAGGATATTGAAGCAGCGCATGCACGTGCAGAAAAAGTTATGAGTGAAGCAGCGCATACAAACGATGTTGCATTCGCAGCTGCAGCAGCCGCACTTGAACGTGAAACTGCTCGTTTGAAAACCGTGAGGAGACATCGTGGGGTCAGGCACCAAAGTGTGGATAAGTAAAAAATAAGTGAACTAATCTTCCATAAGAATCCATGGAAGATTAGTTCACTTATTTTTTACTTATCCACACTTTGGTGCCTGACCCCAATTTGGTAGCGCCTAGGGGAATTGAACCCCTGTTAACGGCTTGAAAAGCCGCTGTCCTAACCATTAGACGAAGGCGCCGTATATGCATTCGTGTCCGCAATAATATGTAAAAATGCATAAAAAGTCAAATCCTGCTACTATCTATATTGTCCTTTCATAATTAAAAAAGAGGTGTTACATGACTCGAGTTATATTGATTGTAGGTGACTCTAAGCGTTTTCTTCCAGACACAAAAAGATTTTATTCATATCTCACTCGTCACGTTGGTATCCTGCCGAAAGAGATACAGAAAATTCGTACTGCGTATTTGCCTGAAATAACCTTGATAAAAAAAATGGTTACGGCTGTTCTTGAAAAAACAGATGAACCACTTTTGATAGTATTCTGTGGGCATGGAAGAAAAAACGGTTGGGTTATGGATGATTCGCGTGTATTTCCGTATACAGCTCTTTCGCATATTCTTTTAGCTGGCACTCGACCCATTCAACTGATAAATGATTGTTGTTATGCTATGTCAGCAACTCAAAAATTTAAAAAATTTGATGTGGATAAAAAACGTGTATCTCTTATTGGAGCGTGTACAGCCAATAAAAAAACAAGCGATGGTTTATGCGAGTGGGTGATAGCAAGATGGACCTACCGCAGTTCCGCGCATCATGCTTTCTCCAAATTGATTTGGGGCACGAATTGGGATTATTGTTTTTTTCCTGCAGGATGAGAATTTGACTTTTTTATCAAAATATAGTCAGATATAAACAGTTCGTTCACAGAAAGGTTTATAATGAAAAAGTTCATTGCATCGCTTTGTATCCTGACCTTGGTTCTTATGACAGCCTGTTCCAGCTCGCGATCGTCCAATGTATGGAATGATCCGAATGGATTTAGCCCCGAGCAAACATCCTGCCGAGATACGCTGGCACAAAACCGTGGCACAGCTGAGAATACTGATATTGTTGTTGATATCATCGGCCTGAACTTGTATAAAGTACTGGTCGAAGATAATGCGCTTGGCTGGAAGGTTGTTCCTGGCAATTTGCAGGAAGCGCTTTTGATCGCGCATAAGACGGCGCGCGATGCAGGCAAGCCTGTGCGTATTGTGTACGGGTCTACCTTGTATGACACCATGTTGAAAAGCGGTGTCAATGTGCATACGCAGGATGTGGTCGTGGCAAAGCAAACGTTTTACATGACATCTGCGAAGGGATGCACCGAACCAAAGGCTGGGACGTATATTTCTGATAATTCGGATTGCATTCCGAATGGTTCAATCGAATGTCGAGTTGCTTTGACTGACGCTTGTTCCGAAAAATCTGAAACGTTTATCGATGTATCCTTCGCATATTGGGAGGGTCATGATGCAACCGGGGCTTTGCTGTCTTGTTATGGAGCAAAGGCACGTGGGCCTTTCTCGATTGATCTTGCCGCACAGCAGCTGTGCAAATGCGGTATCGATCGTGATCTCATTCGCGGTCGTTACGAAGATGCGCGACAAATGCTGGATGCAACCTTGCAAATTCGTGGATTTGATCAGCCGACTTCGTTTGCTGTGTCTACGGGTATGACCGTGGCAGCACTTTCGAAGCTCAATTCTCTGTAAGTATGACCCTATTTTTACTACTGCCTCGGCAGGATGTAGGATAGGGTTTTTTTATAGTAGCACTTGACGTATTTTTGAAAATATTGTACATTCTTTCACATGTTAACTATACGCCTTAGCCGAGTCGGCAAAAAAAAGCAGCCATCATACCGCTTGCTTGTGAGTGAAAAAACCAAGGATCCTTGGGGAAAATATCTAGAAAATCTAGGTCATTTTGATCCATTGGTTGAACCTCCTGCAGTTAATTTTAAGACAGATCGTATTCAGCATTGGTTATCTAAAGGGGCTCAAGCTTCAGACACGGTTTGGAATTTATTTGTAGATCAAAAAATTGTAACGGGAGAAAAACGTAAAAAACAAAGCGTCTCTAAAAGACGCCGTGAGAAATTAACAAAAAAAGTATAAGGAAGAATGAAGTGTTGGCCCAGAACCTGTTTACAGGTTCTTTTTTTTATGTAGGAAGTATATGGTGGATGAGTATATTGAATCAAAATTTCGTATATGCTAGTCTATGCAGACGGTGCGAATTTACGCGCCACTTATTATTTTTTTCCCGCAATGGGATATAACCGATATGGCAGAACAGAATCGAGATCAGGCGTTTCTAGAGTATGTAGTGAAGGCAATAGTGAAGCATCCAGAGGATGTGAAGGTAGAGCGAACGGTTGATGATCGTGGCGTATTACTTACCTTGCATCTCAATCAGGAAGATATGGGATATGTTATAGGTCGTCAGGGTCAAACGGCGCGTGCATTGCGAATTTTATTAAAAATTGTTGGCGCGCAAAATGATTCTCGCGTAAATATGAAAATTCATGAGCCAGAGGATTCTCGTCGTGTGCATCAGGAATATCGTGCGTCATCTGCCGCGGCAGGATCAAGTGCTTCCGCTCCCGCAAAAACTCACGGAGATGCAGGATTGGTTTCAGATAAAGATTTGGCAGATTTGGGGATTTAAAAAACTATAAAACGGCGACCTGCACCGATTTTCAGTGAAAGTCGGTGCATCTCATCCGTTCTCTAGTTTTTTTATGTTGAAAATTATGAAACAAAAAAAATTAAGAGTTGATATTATTTCTGTGATACCTGAAGTATGTGTGCCATATACGGATGCATCTATTTTAGGTCGCGCAAAAAAAGCGGGGTTATTGGATGTGCATGCTCATCAATTACGAGATTTTACTATAGACCGTCAAAAACATGTTGATGATAAACCATTTGGTGGAGGGCCTGGTATGGTTATGATGGTGCAACCATTCGATGCCGCTGTAAAATTTGTAAAAACAAAAAATAAAAAAGCGCGCGTCATTTTAACATCTGCAAAAGGAAAATTTTTTACACAGCAGGATGCAAAGCGTTTATCAAAATATGAAGGATTGATTTTTTTATGCGGACGATATGAAGGCGTAGATGAACGTGTGTCAGAATTATTGGCGGACGAAGAATTGTCTATAGGTCCATATGTATTAACGGGTGGTGAATTACCGGCCTTGGTTATGTTAGATGCTATTATAAGATTACGACCAGGCGTTTTAGGTGATGCAGAATCGCTTGTGAACGAAAGTTGGAATGATGGAGAAACTTCTGAATATCCACACTATACACGTCCTGCCGAATATAAGGGGAGTAAAGTGCCGGCTGTTTTATTAAGCGGAGATCATAAAAAAATCGCCTTGTGGAGAAATAAAAAATAGAAAGTGTGGTATACTATGGACATACGTACTTTATATGCCCATTTCAAAAAAAGTTGCGACAATAAAAACACCTGAACCTAAAAAACATGCGATGCTCATGTGGTTTGCAGGTTTGATTTTTGTATTAGGAATTTATTCTACCTCTATATTGCAAGCGGA
>JAHFIO010000073.1 GCA_023246325.1 Candidatus Uhrbacteria bacterium
CGGGATTTTTTTTACATCAAACGCAAAAAAAAGCTGTCTCATATTAAAGACAGCTCTATCTATTATTCTCGCGCCAAACGTAATGCGTGTTTACGCATATTCCGCGGATTTTCTTTTGTTCCATCATCCTCCATAAATAAGCGCACCAAAGAAATTTCTTTTTCTTTCAATGCGCGTATCAAAGAAGATGCTTCCAACCACGACACATCTTCCTGTATCCTGCTATATTTGGATTGTGCATCCAAAGTCAAAAGATATGCACCACGCTCCAAATCCTTCATCGCTTTCAATGGTTGTGTATCCACAATAAAAGTGTAATCCGGATACTGCGCCTTCATTCGACCCGCGAATATATGCATGGCATCCGTATTTGCCGCATGATCATCACTTTCATATACTCGTTTCCACAACTTTCTTCGCAATAACTGATCTGCGATTTTTTCAACATATACATTATTCGGAAAATCCGATCGCAACTCACCATGTAAGATACGAAGAAATGTTTCATCACTCAAACGCAAATAATCTTCCAAAAAATTATTCAATGCATCAGTGCGAATAAGTTGCAGATTGTGTTTAACTGCTTCACCACGAATAGCATATAGCATCAATTCAATCGCTCGCATCGTTTTATGATGATACATCTGCACATACATTTGATACCGCGCAGTTGCAAAACTTTCAATGGCAGGCAAACCGCTTTTACGCCAACCAAGCCGATACGTTATATCACCATCCTGCATACCACGAACGCACAAAATAGATTTGAGTACACGGTTTGGTTCATATAAACCATAACAAACATTGGTTGCCTTACTATCTCGCAACATATAATCCATGCGATCTGCATCAATAGGCGCGGATGAAATAAGATCACGAATCAGCGGAATCCACGGTCGCAAGGTTTTTTTCATCCATGATGGCGCATCAATTCCTAGTAACACGGATGCAACCGCAGCCGGTACCCAAGATTCTCCCTTCATATCATGCCATATCACAGCAAATAGAATGCAGGATATGGACTCGTGCTCCATACGATCACTTTTGCTTTTCAGCAATTCATTTTTTAGCGATATAAGCGAGGCAAGGCGTTTATCTTTGAGCAAAAGCGCCATCGATATTACTTTTGGGGCAAAAGATTCAAATGCATGCGATAAGGGCCCATGCCCTAAATCGTGAACAAGCGCCGATAAACGTAAAATGCGAAGGAAATCACTTTTGACATCCGAATACATTTCATGAAAACGAATGGCCTGCCCAGGTCGCGCATCATCTATACCATATAGTTTAGATGAATCTTTATGAGATTCTGTAAATAAAGCTTCAAACATATGTTGTGCAATATGTACAACACCTAAACTATGCTCAAATCGTTTATGTTGTGCGCTTGGACTTATAAAATTCATAAGTCCCGTTTGGCAAATCCAACGTAATCGCTGAAAAAGCGGATGATCAATAACCAACATTTCTTCGTCAGTTAATCGAATCAACCCATGAACACCATCGTGAATATTGCGTCGAAATTGTAAATCACTCATGAAAACCTCAATTTCTTGTTAAAGAACCATACTCAACTTCTCAAATTTGCAGAATAAAGTCAATGAAAAACACCCGAGAGCAATTGAGAAAGAATTCTCAATCACTCATCGGGTGTAAACTTTAGTAATAAGGACCGTACAAAGCGAGATTAAGACGGCGTCTGATCTCTTCGGTTTCCTCAAACTGATCGAAGCTATCCAAGATATCCTGATAGTCTTCTGCCCAGAAATCATATTCATCTTCTGTTTGTTCAGAATAAAGATAATCGTAGTCCGCTTCACCTGTCCTATCATACTGACAGGTATAGCATGGACATGCCCCATGAAGATCCTTGATGCTCTCACGATCGTATCGCTTCTTGGGCTTGCGACCGTGGTTGTGGAATGCACCACCTCCATACCGGTGGCAAGATCGACAATGGACATGCCATCTTTTATCCCGCTTGAGATGAAAATCTGCACAAAACGTTTTCACGTCCTCGCGCTCTTCCTTGAGAACGAGGGTGCTGTGGAGACGAAGCCGTGGTTTCAGCTCCTCAAACCACCGACCCTTATAATACCCATAAGCCAATCTCATGAAGGTACCGTATCGCTTCGGCGGGATGTCACGCTTATTTGGAACGAGAACCTCCTCATCCCATGGATACGGAGCACCATCCTGCATACCGCAGGATTTGAATCCCACCCCGTTTCGAACAAGTTCACGCAAACTTTGTTCGAACTTATTTTGAGCTATGTCAGGACCTTTCTTCGAGCGAGTACGAATCGGCTTCTTCTTCAGAAACGCGTTCTCCTGCATTGCCATCTTGAACTTTCCGAGCAACCTTGCTCTCACATATGAGGTTTTTCGTGTTTATTAAACGTAAAAAGAGCGTTATGTGATACTATCATATATATCACCACATGTCAAGGGATACATGCATAAAAAAATCCCGTGCAACTATACACGGGAAAACACGGTCAATAATCCATAATGATCTGACAAAGGACAAGATTTTCCTTTTCCAAGATCAACAATAATATCATCTAATACAACTCGACATTCATTCACGCGCACCATATCCCGATTTCGTTTTTCAATAAATGCTAAATCAATTCGATCCGATGCTCCATGTCTATCATCCTTTATATTAAACATGTTTTTCGTGTCATAGGTATGACACGAAGCTGTTGCATCCTGCCGTGTGCATGTCCACGCATCATCGAATCCATGTGAGAGCATGAATTCATAATTGTCTCGCGAGAGATTTGGTCCGGAATTAAAATCCCCAAATACCAATCGCACATCACCTGGAATTCTACGAACAAATTTTACAATATCAGAAATTTGTTCTGCACGCGCACGACGTATCCATTTTCCATTAGGGCTAAAGCCTACAAGATACGCAACCAAATGTGTGTTTACGATGGCTGTATACCCCAAAGGAGTAAATACATGAGCTGCAAGTGCACCCTTACGTGCAAAATATTCATGAAATGCAATATTCGCATTAAATTCTATCGACTGCTCAATATTTTCAAATCCACTTGGCGCCACTATTTCGTGTTTCGAAAAAATAGCAAGCCCGCCTGGAATATACGCAGAATCCGTTTCATCTACAATCGTAAAAATATACGGGTATACATCACCCAATTTTTCTTTCAAAAATTCCAGATGTTCTATATGCCACAATTCTTGAAAGCACACCATATCAGCATTCACGTTGCGCAATGCATTGGGAAGTGCGGCGAGTCTTTTGCTTACATGCAAAATCGGTTCATACACAATAACACGCATGAGTGCCACATTATATGTCAACACACTAAATGTTGATTTCATTTTATATCTCCTTTGAAAGAACTATAGCTATCTCACGTGTTTTTGAAAATTTTGTCAAACAATGCCGTGCCCGTATCTGTCGGCAGGATACGGTGAAGTTTCTCACCCATTTCTCTACATAGATCAGGGTGCTGAAGAAGAAATTTTATTTTTTCAATGCTATATGTGGTTTCTATCGCATCCCCTAATGCCTGTACATTTTTTTCTTGATGTGAATGTGGTATAGGAATAGCTATGACGCATTTTGACATTGAAGCAAGCTCGGTAAGCGCACCCATTCCTGCACGACTAATAACAATAGTGGCATTCTTCAGCGCTTCATACATATCTTGTTCATATAAAAATTCGCGCACTTCATATCCTGCTCCTGAAGCGCGCTCACCCATTTTTCCTTTCCCTGTTATATGTACAATATCTGCTAACGATATAATTTCATCTCGCACTGTATCAACAAAAGAATTTATTTGAGCAGCACCTGTACCGCCACCAAGAACTAAAATAGTTTTTTTAAATTCAGAACCAGATCCCCCACCAACAAATCTACAAGGCGTTGCCACTTGATTGTCTGAAGGGAATGAAGTTGTAACTGTTTCACATACTGGTTCAATAATTTTATTAGACAAGCCCATTTCAATATCTAATTGATGTATGCTACATGGAATATGCATGCACCATGCAATAAGCATTACCGGAACCTGTGTAAATCCACCTGCACCTATAATAATTTCAGGCTGTACTTCTCGTAAAATTTTCCATGCTCGCCATCCTGCAAATAAAAATTGAATAGGAAAAAAGAAAAGTGAAAACGAAAAAAAACGAGGCACCTTTGCTGTTGGAATAGAAAAAAAATGTATACCTTCATTTTCAACAAGCATTCGCTCAGGACCTGTCGAAGTTCCAATCCAAAAAAGTTCCGCATCAAAAATTCGCCGACGTATAATACGCGACAAAGCAATAAGAGGTGTCACCGGACCTAATGTACCACCACCTGCAAATAATATTTTTTTCATGAATGTATACGACTTGCCCTCGATACAGATGCGACCAACCCCATACCAATTGCTAAAGCTAAAAATGCTGAACTACCATAACTGACAAATGGTAATGTAACACCTGTAATAGGCACAAGTCCAAGCATAGACCCCATATTAAAAAACCCTTGTATGCCTATCCACGATCCTATACCAACACATATATATCGTCCAAAATCATCAGGTGCATCACGTCCAATTTTAAAAATGCGAAAAACAAACCAACCTAAAATAAAAATAA
>JAHFIO010000074.1 GCA_023246325.1 Candidatus Uhrbacteria bacterium
GAGAGATAGAAGAAGCTGAATATTTTGAAGATACAAAAGATAAGCGTGCGGCTGAAAATCAGAGATGGAAGGTTGCAATAGATACTAATAAAAAATATAATGTTGAAAAACCATATATTACAACAGATTATTCAGAAGATACTAGTAGTTTTTCAAGGAGTCTGCTTTATGACAAGCTTAGTAATTTAACACATGAACAATTTACAAATTTTGTAAAAAATGTACAGACTAGCGATATTTTTATTACTCAAAGTCGAGTAGAGAATGGTAATTTTGAAGTATTAGAACTTTATATGAAACCACCAATTGGATTAAGTTATCCTACTGAAGATCCAGATGAACCAAGTGGTTTAGCAAGATGTGTTGTTGATAAGCGTGGTGAACTAGTAGGTATTGAAGGATTTGATGGATATGGCCTGGTGAATGATTTAATCTCTCATACTGATTCATTGTTTGATTGTGTTGAAAAAATAGTTATTGATGATAAGGAAAGTAAAACAAATGGATATAAGGGCCCGCCAAGATACATCCGTTGGCATTTAAAAAAGAAAAACTTATCCCCAACTAGTACTTGACATCCTGCCTTGAAGTATGAGAGCTGTGTATAGGTGAGGTTTTAATCTTCATGAAATTTTTGAAAATAGTGTGTATATGCGGTTGGCCTGCCAGCTAATCACTATATCGTTATTTTCACGAATTTCTATGCACCTGCCAGCGCGACAAAGCACAGTATGTCATCTCGATCAGAGTTATTAATGAAGCATCCACTCGTTATAGAAGCCAGTGAAATGCGCCCAGGAGCAAAGTTTAAAGATACGTTGTTAAAGTTCATGGAGCCAGAAAGAGTTGAGGCATTAATGTTCAATGTGGATAATTTGATAGCACATAAGTTAACATATACTTCAAATGGTCATAAAGTTATGGGTTTTATAGTAGAACCGAAAGAAGAAAAAAAACGACCTGTCATAATTTATAATCGAGAAGGTTCAAACGATTTCGGAAAGATTCTGCCATCTGATGTTTTCGTAAAATTGGGTCGACTTGCATTGTGGGATTATTGCGTCATCGCTTCTCAATATTCGGGTAGTGATGGAGGGGAAGGGAAAGATGAAATAGGTGGATCAGATGTTCAAGATGTTTTAGTGCTACGCGATATTCTAGAAAAATATCCATATGCCGACGTGCAAAAAGTTGGAATGTTTGGTGCGGGGCGTGGGGGTTTAATGACATTCATGTCTCTCGCGCAAGTTGATTGGATAAAAGCGGCATCTGTAGTTGGAGGCATAGCCGATATAAAATTGCAGGAGGCTGCACGTCCTGAAATGAAAGATTTTTATAGAATTATGTTTGGTACATCTGAAGAAGCGCGTACAAAAAGATCGGCAGTGAATTGGGCGAATAAATTTTGTAAAAAATCTCCGGTATTATTATTGCATGGCGCGAATGATACGCGGGTTCCACCCGTAAGTTCTGCTATACTTGCAGAAAAATTAAAAGAAAATAAAGTTCCGTGTAAACATGTTGAATTTGAAGGTGCAGAACACGCGTTATTTGAAGTGCGCAAAGAAGTAGATGCTGCTGTTAAATCTTGGTTTGATCAATATGTCGCTTGTGTCGTTTCGTAGTGTGGTGGAAGGGGATGGGAGATATCGTTCACTCTTGCATGTCAGTCGCTCATCCTGCATAGTTGAGATACTATGCAAACCTATACAACTAAAACTTTTTCCCTCGGTACACTTGACGGATTGTCACAGCGACAAATCGATGAGCATCTTAAGCTCTATGCCGGATATGTAAAAAACGTGAATGCTATTTGCGATCGTGTCAAAATTTTGAAAGCTGATTCTGCCACGAATGCTTTAGAATTATCTGAACTCACGCGTAGATTTGGATTTGAGTTTAATGGTATGCGCTTACATGAATATTATTTTTCGCAATTTGAGAAAAATATGGTTGCGGGAGAGGGGAAGGTAAAAGAAAAACTTGTCGTGGATTTTGGTTCATATGATGCATGGCTTGCAGAATTCAAATCCGTTGGACTTATGCGAGGTATCGGCTGGGTTCTTCTTGTGCAGGATGAAGTTACGAATAATCTCCATACTATTTGGGTGAGTGATCATGAAATAGGAAATCTTGCCGGACAAAAAGTATTGTTAGCCATGGATATGTGGGAACATGCATTTTTACTAGACTATATTCCAAGTCAGAAAAAAGACTATATAGAAGCTTTTTTCAAAAATCTAAATTGGAATATTGTTGAATCGCGTGGGTAATAAAAAAATCAGAAATAAATGTGAAGCGAAGTTTTTACGTGAAAAACACGCTGGCCATTATTTCTGATTTTTTTTATTTAAATTACTGTTTATGCGATTCGTCCATGCAGCATGCTTCACTTTTTTTATCCGTGCAGCACTTTGGGCATTTGCAGGCGAGTGGCATGAACAATGCAGACACGCCCACAAGAACATATATTGCGCGTAGAACACCTGGAGCAGATCCAAGTACTTTTTCTACGAGATTAATATCGTTTATACCAATCAGTAACCAATTAAGACCTCCAATCCAAACAAGCGTAGCAGCTACTTTATGCAATGGGCACATTTTTCCTGACATCATAATACGTGAAGAATAAAGAATTAAAAATGGTTTAACCACTTATCCACATAATAGCATACTTGACGAACCAGTTTAAATCTGGGAGCTGTATATAGGCACCTTCACACGTCAGGAGTTCGTCATGTCACAGCGTCACGTTACTGCATCACGTTGTTTTGTTCTTTCAGTTCTCATTGTTTTGCAATGTATTTTCGGTTGTGGAATGGATATCGATCAAGATATAACGAATCGTACACAAGACGCGCTTGTGTCCACTCCAATATCTGCAGATGTTTTGTGGTGGAAACAGTTGTCTCAAACAGATCGTAATCGTACGATTCTCAATCAAGCGACAGTAGATGATGGAAAAAATGTTGGATTACAGTGTAAGACATGGGTTCAGCAACGCGTAGTTCCAAATGCCTCTCGATCAGTTGCTATTATCCCCGCAACATGTCCAGACGCGAATGGATGGATATGGTGTTTAGGAGGTAATGCAGTAGGCATTTCTACATCACCTCAAAATTTCAAATCCGGATATATCGTGCAAATGAATATAAAGCGCGCAGACGGTTCTATCACACCACATACCTCTATTGTGTATGCAATTGATGCATATGGTATTTGGTGGATTGATAGTAATTATGTAGCAGTAAATACGGTTGGTATGCATTATCAAACTTTTTTGGCGTTTCTTAGCAGCGTGTATATAGGCGGACAGTATAAATATAGCACATATTATGTTGGTTCCTAATATGTTTAATGGGAAATACAGTTTTAATATATGCTGTATTTCCCAAAATTTTTTGCTTTAGATATGTTGATAACAAAAAAAATTCTTATAACATGTAGTATTATAGCAATTATTTTTTTTGCAATATTTGATTTAAAATCATATTATACAAATATAAAAATATTTGAAAGTGAGTATCATGCATATAGTGTTATTCATCCTATTATATACGATGACGTGAATGAAACCGTGCACGTACTTACATTTGCTACGCAGGGTGGTCCATGGGAAATATCTATTTCCGTTTCAACGACAACGGCAACAACTACAACATCATTTTTGCATGATGCACATATACATTTCTTAGGGTGGGTTCAAACGCCATCCTGCATATTTGCACTTTATATGCAGGATGTGGTCGTTGATTCAGACGGTGATAAAAAAATATATGAGCAAAAGAAAAAAGTATCAATGGTAGAAAATGGAAACGTGTATACGATAGAACCACGTGATAATACAAATTCATATTTTCTAGAAATTGTAAAAAGTTTTTCTGTAAAAAATAATTCGATATGCCGAATACGTAGTTGACAAAATTGGTATTGCGTATAATTATATGGAAGTACCTTTAAAGGAGTCTCCATGCAATACGTAGATTTGAATCCAGCAGATATGACACCTGAGCAAATAATTGCGCGCGTGCATTTGTATCAAAATACATATGGAGTGCACACTCTTGTTTGTTCATATACGACTTCTGAGTCTCACGGTCCGCTCGTGCCAATTGAGCAGGATGGGAAAGTGCATCTTGTTTGTTCTGGATGCGATTTCATTCGTCATGATATTCCTATGAATGTTTTTTCCTTTATAGTTGACATTCTGCATTCAAGTCAGGAGTTTATGAAGAAATAGTGTATTACCCGTTGTATCTTGACAGCGGGTTTTTCTTTTTTATACTTGTGCTGTATATTTGATTGATATGAGGATTGAATCACCACCACCAACACAGCGATCGCCAGGAAATAGAGGGGATGACGCTTCGAAAGGAGATAGATTTGTGAATCTTGAAGCTGTAAAAGCTTTAGCAGGATCCGCTGCAAAAAAAGATGATATATTGATTGATACAGTTCGAGAAATTACACACAATGTAACTGGTGCGGACGGTGTAGATATTATTAATTCAGAAGGATACACCGATGTGAATTCAACGGAGTTATTAGAAAATACTCCTATAAGTCAATTAGTAGATACAATAAGGACAGAAAAATTACCAGTAACGATTCCACGACCTGGTGAAG
>JAHFIO010000075.1 GCA_023246325.1 Candidatus Uhrbacteria bacterium
GGCATATTCGCCAAAACATCTACCGATATATTTTGAATGCAGCCCGCATCCTGCCCATACCAACTTTTCCATGTGGCTTCATTTGGAAAAACGCGCCGTGTTCCATCAGGCATGGCCGCATATAATGTAGGTGAGTCTCCTTTTAACAAACAATTTTTTTGTTCGCTCGCATGTGCACACAAAGGCAGGATGCAGAATATTGATAGTATTGGTACAATTATTTTCATAGTATTTTGGTGGGCGAGGTGGGACTTGAACCCACAAGGATTTTACTCCACTGGCTTCTAAGGCCAGCGCGTATGCCAGTTCCGCCACTCGCCCGGACTCGCGTCTAGCGAGCACGCATACGCACATCCGCCTTTGGCGTTTGTGCTCCTGCTCGCTCGCGACGCTCGTTCACTTTTTCGTAAGTGAAAAAGTGTTTAGTCTTCACATCAGATGTGAATAACATACGAAATGTACTTTAAAAATGCTTAAAAAGCAACTCTTCAAAGATTATGCAACCGTTATCATCACTGCACCAAAATCATCTTCTATTTTTGCAGCTGTTTTTTGAAACATTGCTTCCATTCTGACCTCGTTTAATTTTTCTTCAGGTGTTTGTGTTTCATCTCCTAGCAGTTTCGATAATTTTTCCAAGTCAGTTTCATCAGAGAATTTTTTTTCAAATTTATCCCATAAACCATCCGTACCAATTATGACGGTATCACCTGGTAGTAATTCCGTAACTGTTACCGTTGCCGATGACGTTCCATCGCCAATACATGCGCTCATCATAGCTTTTAAGTAGTAGTAACTTAATTTTATTTTTCTTCCTTCATATAAAAATGTTTCTTTTTTTTCTGGAAATGCACGCATGGCTTGTAAAATATCTGAATTAATTTGTTTTGTTTCTAACATATAGGCCAGCATGCTGTCTTCAGCTGTGATCATTTCAAAATTTCCATCACGATGTCGAATTCCAGCGCCACTATCCCCCTTATTCGTCATAACCAACCACCGACTATCATCAGGTGAAGTATGAATAAACCCAATGCAGGACGTTGTTTTTGTATCAGTATTTTTTTCATTTTGCACCCAAGATATTTTTTCTTCAATGGCAGGATATGCATGCAGAAGAGCACAAATTTTTTCTGCTAGAACTTGGTCAGTAGAAAAAATATTTTCTGCTTGCTGTGTAGCTTTTTGTATGTCAATGCTATTGATTTCAGTTTGTTGCGTAGCATGTTCGATATGGGCCAATAGTCCATCCGTTATTTGGTGTATTATTTCTTGTTCTGATAATTTTTTTGCTCGCTTCAAACAAGCTACATATTCAGAAGGAAATATTTTTTCTGCTATGCCTGATGCAAGCTCGCCCTGCGATGACCCCAATCCATCGAATACACCAATTAATCCAGTTTTTGGATCTACTAATATGGTGTCGTCATTTCTTTCTTCTTTTTTTCTACTTTGTTTTTTTTCAAGTGAGGCATATACATGAATATTTTCTCCAAATCCCGGTATTTCAAAGGCAGGAATACAACGCGGAATTTGGCGTTCACCAAAATTTCTATTTTCTAAATCAATACCATGTTTATTCGCTGTGTCTGGTTTTATAGGAACCACGGACGAGGTTGCATCAATAGCTTTATATTGCCGCATCATCTGCGCCATTCGGTCTGCTATTTTTTTTATTTCATTCATATTTTACCATCATATCATATCTCGTCATTGACGTAATATCTTTATTTCGGCAGGATGTAGAAAGGTCTTTTAACATACGAGGAACACATGATTCAGCGAATTCAAAATTATTTTTATGAAAAATTTCTACCCTGTTTAGCAATATATCGTTTATTTCTTTCAACAAAGGGTTTGAGGGTTATTCAAAAAATTATTGGGAAAGCAAATATAAGTTCACAAACGGAGTTATTAAAAGTTCCAAAACCTTTGAATCCTCATCATATGCCAAATGATAAAGAAAGTCTTGAAAAAGAGTTTTCTGTACACGGAGTTTCATCATTGTTCTATCATGATTTTCTTTGGAAGAGGCACGCATCCTGCCGTGATGCGGATGAATATGCGGACGATATAGAATATCTCGTCGTTCATTTTAATGAACGCATGAAAAGCGATGAAATGATTTATGAAAAAGATGAAGATGGCTATAGGCCAGCAACGCATGTTGAAGCATGGAGGTTTGCGAAAAAATATCCAGACATTCAAAAAAAATATTGGATTGTTGCGCTTGGTTCTTTTACAGAACTTGGTGCAGACAATTACGTTGCTATCTTGAAAACTATAAAAGGAAAAAGAATTTTGGGGAGTGTTTGGTATACCTATCCCTGGTTTACAGATCATCGATTTTTATTTGTACGTAAAAAGTCGTAATGCACCACATATATAATGTGGTTTTTTTATAATTCTGGTATACTTATACATATGAAGAAAATTATTTCTATACGAATACGCACAATTGCCTTTGTTTGTATGGGGAGTATGATAACGTCAATATACGGTTTTTCTGCTATAGCCGCAATAAGAACAGTGAAAAAAATAATACCAGCGATTATTGAAAATACGACGCCGATTGAATCTATACAAACATCATTGCCTATACTAGACGTACAGATCAATTCTAATATTGATACTGTATCTATTCAATCTCAAGTCCCCATAATAGACGCACCAATTTTTAAAGCAGTAGATTTAACCGTCATTCCGAATGATATTCAGATAGATGCTTCTAAAATTCAAAATACGGAAGTACAAACTTCTATGCCAGTAGATATCGTGCAAGTATATAAGCAGTCACCACTATCAGAGGTTCAAGTAATTAAAAATACGGATGCTATATCTAAAATTATTCAAATAAATGAACCTGAGAAAATTAAAAAAATAGATACCGCGGTTATAGAAACACAAAAAAAAGATACCGTGGCACCTGTAAAAAATATCTTTACAAAAAAAATTCAAAAAACAATCAAAACAGCAAAAGCATTATTTGGTAAAAAAATGCTAAAAAAATCAACTAAAATAAAAGTAGATACAAACCCACATTATTTTGGAGTTACAATAAATAATCTCATGACTACAGATAAACGGCAGGATATTTATCGTATATTAACGTATATGATAGGCCCGAAAGGCGAGACATTATATAACCTTGATGAAGGTCCTCATTCTACGAATAATCCAATTTATCAAAGGGATTATCCACAAATTTATTCAAATTCGATTATTGTTATTTCTACTTTTTGGGTACAAAAAGAGAATGATCCATCAAGATACACAGATGATTGTGTAAATGCTCATACACAACTTCAAAGTGTTGAAGGGACGTTCCGCGATGTACGTGTACACACACTTATGACACATCTGAGTACAGTATATGATGATGTTATACGCAAAACCGCGTATATGTGCACACGAACATTTTGGGTAAAATAAAGTCTTGTCTATTGACAGGTAAGCCTTTTTATGTAACTGTGTATGTACACATCTTTCAGAGGAGGTTTCTGATGCTCATCGAAGTACATTGCGGGTCGACAACGAATATGGTTGAGGGTTCTTTGCGAGGTATTGTTGGTAAAAAGCGTAATCTCGAGTTTGCATATCAAGTAGAAGAGGTTCTACAAGATATCTTTAGTGATAAATACGATACTCAGAGAGCCTTTGTTTTGACAGGAGATACGGTTTTTTCCGTTCTTGGTCGAGACAAAAATGGGAAGCCTACCTATGTAGGAAAGAGTGATTCGTATCAGGGAAAGTGGGATTTGCCTTCGATGCATGTTGGGAGAAGCACTATTGCAACACTTTTTCTCACTCAGAGCCCCATTGCATGGGAAGATGTGCGTGTATGGGCAGATCGCGAGTTGCTGCACAAGCATTCTGCATGTGCAATTGCACTCGATAAAGAAGGCGTGCTATATGCATGGGAATTGGATGAAGATGGCAAGGTTGCCATCACGGCTCGCGGCTATCGTGAGACTCAAATTCCCGTACCTCAAATGAGCGATATACAAGTTCGAATCGCTTTCTGAATAAGTCACCGTATTGAATATATCAATACGGTTTTTTTTATATGGCGGCGTATATCAAGTTTCTAGAAACCTATTTTATTTATGATACTCTCTTCCGTTCGCAATCATTTTTGCGCGATATATTTGTTCAAGTAAAATTACACGTGCAAGTGAATGCGGATATGTCATTCTGCCGAAAGAAAGTTTTTTATTTGCACGAGCTAAAACCGCTTTATCCAATCCCCATGATCCGCCAATCACAAAAACAATATTTTTTCCTTCCATTATGCAGGATGAAATCAAATCCGCAAATTGTACTGATGTATATTCATTTCCAGTTTCATTTAAAGCGATAACCATATCTTGTTCAGATATATTTTTTAATAAAGATTCACTTTCTGCTAAACGAGTGCGAGTAATATCAGGAGTTATAGATCCTTTATGACCTTCGGGTAATTCAACAATTTCAATGCCACCAAAAACGGAAAGTCGTTTTGTATATTCGGCACATGCTTCTTTGGCCCAGCCCGACCCAATCCTGCCGACTGCGCGTATGTGGATTTTTGGCATATATA
>JAHFIO010000006.1 GCA_023246325.1 Candidatus Uhrbacteria bacterium
GTAGCAAAACATGCCTGCGGTTCTTTAACAGATGATATATTTGAACAGTGGCGTGATTCTGAAAGTCCTATGCTTGTTGCTATGACATGCTGTCATGGAAAAGCCAAAAATGATCCTGCTCGTTATGGTTTTACACAACAAGAATGGAAAAAATTAGCTGAAGAATCTGATTTCACAAATACGGAAATACCTGATAGTCCAGGTAAAGCAAGAGATCACGCCATTGCAACACGTGAAAAGGGAAATGCAGCCATGAAAAAACTTGATATGGCACGCGTGGAATATTTACGTCGCCATGGATTTCGTGCAACGCTATCTACAACTGATAAATTCCCTAAGGGGGATGTTATTATCGCATTTCGTTTACCAAAAAACTTTATGTCGACGCTTCGTATTTTGCAAGATATGGAAAAAAATGATCCATGGAAATTTGAAAAATGTATTCGCCAATGTGATATATTGGCAGCAGGCGGAGAGGTTAAAAAAATGGATATAGATTTTGGGGCAGGATGGACATGTGAAGATTATGCAGAGTTAACTCGTCGATTTGTATCACCAGTTTTAGAAGAATTCATTCCAACACATCTTGAAGAAGAGAAAAAAGTAGATCCTCATGCTGGAAAAGAAAATAAAGAAGCAAAAGCAAAAATGAAAAAAGTACAAAGCGCCGTATTAAAAGAATATGCAGGAAGAATAGACATGTATATAAACGCTCGAGTACATTCGTCTGGGAAAAAATTAGAACAGGGTGGTATGGGAAAAATAGTGGAAGTAATAAAAAATATAATTATGCGAAATGAAAATGAAGAACCAACGCGAATACGTGAACAGGTTGATGCAGTCATGACGGAACTAGGATACTAATATGAAATCTATGGAAACATCATTTGAAGGAATAAATCCGTTTGCTCCGCATGAAACATCTACTTATATTCATGAATATGAGAAAACAGAATCAACTGATATTACGAATCCTGCCGTACAGCGAGAACTTTTTTTTACACAAGATCCTCGAATACTTGAGGCGGTAAGTGAACTCGCGACGAAAATAAAATCTTGCCCGTCAGAATTAGAATACGAACATAACTCTCCGAGAGCTTTAATTGTCGGCGGTTTTGCACGTGACGCATTAATGGGGAAACATCCAAAAGATGCAGATATAGAGGTATATGGCATATCGCCAAATCGATTAGAGTCTTTTCTTGATCAATTGTATGGCGATCGCGTGAATAAAGTGGGGCGTGCTTTTGGAATTTTTAAAGTGGCGATCGCGGAAGGTGTAGATTTAGATATTTCTATTCCAAGACGAGAGTCTAAAACGGGGCCAAGACATACGGATTTTGATGTGCAGGGTGATCCATCAATGACCGTGAAAGAGGCGGCGCGTAGACGCGATTTCACCTTTAATGCTTTAGCTGTAGATCCTATGACGGGTGAATATATCGATGAGTTTGGTGGAATCGAAGATATTAAAATTCATACATTACGGATTACGGATGCAGAACGTTTTCAGGATGATGCTTTGCGTGTTTTAAGAGGTGTTCAATTTACCGCACGGATGCATTTGCAAGTTGATACAGATACGTTTTTGCTTATGAGCGAAATGGTTGAAAGAGGTGATTTGGATATTTTACATCAAGTTGAAAACCAAGGACGTATTACAGAAGAATGGAAAAAACTTTTATTGAAGTCCGATTCTCCTTCGGCAGGATTTAACCTCGCGACTCGATTAGGAATTTTAGAAAAATATTATCCTGAATTACATGCTGGAAATGTTGATATGCAGAAGGGCGCAGGATTTGACGTGATGATGCAGGATGTAGATAGAGCCGCAAAAATAATTCAATCTCGTGAACAGGTTTTTACAGAAAATGAACAACAGCAGATCATATGTGCGGCATTGTTTGCGCATGCACCAGATCCTGAAAAAATAGCAAAGAAATTTTTCTCAAGAACAATTTTTTCTACGAAAGATGTAGTACCACAAGTTCAGAAAATATTAAAAATGCGTGAAGAGCCGGAAAAGATTGTATATGCCATAGAAAATGAGGAGATAACAGAAAAACAAGCATCGAATGAAATTCGAAAATTAGTAAAAAAACTTTTTCCTATTAGTCCGGAAGTTTTGCTTGCCGTTCAAGTATCTACTTCACGTGTATCCGCTAAAGAGCTATTTAAAAAATATCTTTCTCTGCATCCTGAATGGCGAAAACATAAGGATTTTCTTATTACAGGAGAGGAATTAATCGGTATGGGTGTTCAAGCGGGGAAAGAAATGGGAATTTTATTAAAAAAAATAGAAGACGCTCGTGATAGAGGTGAAGTTGAAACGCGTGAAGAAGCGTTAAACCTATTTACTTCACTTCGCTCTCTTTAAGTTTTTCTGATATAAGTTTAAATTTTTTCCCCATTCTTTTTCCTATTTCACCCGTTGCTTTAGACTCCACTTTTTCTAGTATAAATTTCATTTCTTCCTCAGTTATAGTTGTTTGAATTACAAGTTCTAATAGTTTAGTTCGTAATACATCTGTATCATATGAAGCCATTATTTTTGCCTTACATTCTTTTAAAAATCTGTCACGCAAAACGTCAAAGTTCTCGTTGATCAGTTCAGATTTTTTTCTTAAAGTTGTTAAAAATACTTTTACCTTTTCTTCATCTAAACCTGCACTAGATTTTATTTCAGCGTATACCTGCTCTAAGTTTAAAATGATGGGTGTATTTGCTTCAGCTATTTTTTTTGATTCTAGTAATTTAAGAAAATTACTAATATCTGGGTTCCCTCCTTTTTTCCATGATCCTAATGTATCAGTTAGACTTGCAATCAAGGCAATGCCTCTATCTTCAGGAGATAATGAATCGAAATATTTTCTATAGGTTGCAACACTAACTTTTTCAAATTGATAAGCTACTTCATGTCGTTCAATTGCATCTAAAAAAGCTGGTGAAACACCACTGGGGACTCCGTTTTGTTCAAATCTTATTAATGTTTTTTTACCATCTTCCCCATGTGATGAAGCAACTGTTCTTCGATTAAACTTTGGCATGTCAATTCCCTGATGATAATACCCAAAGCCTTTTATACCCCTTTCTACCAATAAAGCATGTAATAAAACAGGATTAGTACGCGCATCTTCTGGTATCTGTTGTTCTTCATACCACTGGTCTAATGTTCCTTCCCATCTTTCCCCCTTCTTTTCTCCATCTTTAGGTAAAGTATCAAAAGCTAAATCAGGTGCTTTGTCAATATCATGTAAAAAAACATATTTACGAAGAGCCTCATGATGTTTTATAGCAATTTCTTGCATATATTTTTTGTCTTCATCTGGTATCCCATCTGGAAATACACCATTTTCTATATCATCCAGCGCATGCAAAATGGCTTCGAAATGTGTATCCATGAGCATCCCTTCATTATGATGATCACCAAATTGAGGAACATTAAACGAACGTCCAATTTCTCTTCTTAATAACATTTGTTCAGGTAATGGAAAAAGATCTTTTACCATTTCAATTAATCGCTTACGGCGCTCTTTTTGAGATTCTAATTCGTCTGCCGCTCTATCCATGGAGCTTTTCCATCCTACTTTTACTGCATCGCTTTTTTTTGGTTGTTCAATAGACATATGCAAATATAGTACATACCTTTCTTATATGAGGCAAATTTTTTCTATTCGAAATAGCTTTTTTATTTAAACTATGGATGAAAGAAAAAAGCTATGGCCATAATTGCATATGCCATAAGCAATTGGACGCCTTCTAGCCAATTGCATTCTCCATCACCAACCACGACATTTAAGATGAGTATTGATAATACAATTGAAATCAATTCAAATGTATTAAAAATTAAGCTCATATGAATTGGAAAAAATAAACTTATTAATACAAGTAATGGAGCGACAAACATGGCGATTTGCGTTGTAGATCCAATAGAAATTTGCAAACTTAAATCCATTCTATTTTTTAATGCCATAACAATCGCAGATGAATGTTCAGCTGCGTTTCCAATAATAGCTACAAAAACCACACCAATAAATAATTCCGTCCAACCAAATGTTGTTACGAGAGGTTCAATTGATCCTACTAAAATTTCTGACATCCATGCAACGGCAAGTGTAGCTAAAATTAATATAGCGGCACTTTTTTTCTTACTCCACTTTGATTCAAATTTTCCAACTTCTTCTGTGTATAGATGTTTATGTGTATGCAGGATAAAAAATAATCCTGATGCATATACAATCATCATACAAATAGAAACAACTATACTTAATTCATCAACAATGGCACCTGTTGCTGCTGGTGATGTTAACATAAAAATAGCTGGCATTATTAATGCAATTGCCGCGAGTAATAAAGTTGAGCTGGCTACTAAAATCCCTGTTTTATTAAATTCCTGTTTTTTATATTTCAAACCTCCTGCAAACATGGCCATGCCTGTGACGAGCAATAAATTTCCAATGATAGACCCAGTAATAGATGCTTTCACAACTTCAACTAATCCTGCCTTGAGGGCAAAAATACCGATGAGCAATTCTGTTGCATTGCCGAATGTACCGTTTAAAAGACCTCCAAGTGCTGGGCCTGTGTATACCGTTATTTCCTCGGTCGCTTCACCAACGTATTTTGCTAGTGGAATTATAGCGAGTGCTGACATGAAAAATATATATATTTCAGAAATATGCACAAAATGAGCGATGATAGTCATTGGCACGAAAATCAATAATACAAAAAAAAGTTTATTCATATTCGAGCAGTTTACGTCATCTGCAGGATGAGGTCGAATATTTTTCGTATAAAAAAAGTGAAGATTTACTTCACTCGAATAGTGCCGCCTTTGAAGAAAGCACCTGTACACACATATACAACGGTCGGTTTGCCTGCTGGGTTTGTAGCTTGCACGGTAAATTGTGCCGCATCACTGCTATCACAACCCTGAAAACCAACTGCAAACCAAGATTTATCGATAACTTTGATATTGCTATAGCCTTGGGCTTCCATTGAACGGATAGCGACGTCATTGTCTACGATGATACCCCTACTCATCTCAGCGATGACAAAAAGCGCCATAAGGGAGTAGGCAATGAGTTGAAAAATGCAACCAGAATCGTAATTTCCGTGTCGACTCATGTGAACGACCTCCTGTGAATGTGCGGAACCTTTTTAGGTTATACATATATTTATGAAATATGTCAAATCTAGGTTATAAAAATAACGATAAATATATATTGACAAACGATAAGCACTGGAACTAAGCTATGAGTATGAAAAATGTAAAAACAGTATATATGAAGCGAGGTTTCACGATATTTCTTCAGGTAGTTGTTGTGCTTATAGGTATTGGTGCTTTGGTTCTCCTACTTTGGGAGCCTCAAATCGAGGGCAGAAATGCACATGCTAAGTTCTTTGAAGTATATTTCAACGATTCTTTTCTGGTGCTTGTTTATGCAGGGGCTATTCCTTTTTTTATTGCGCTTTATCAGGCGATCAAGATATTGAGTTATGTCAGACAAAATAAAGTATTTTCATCAGAAGTCGTGAAGGCTTTACGAACTATACAATATTGTGCACTCGCTATTATTGGTTTTGTTGCTATAGAAGAAATCATTATTATGCTGAACCATGGTAATGATGATCCTGCGGGTGGGGTATTTGTTGGCATACTTATCACTTTCGGTTCGATTGTGGTTGCTAGTGTGGCAACCGTATTTGAAAGAATTTTGCAAAATGCTGTAGATATTAAGTCTGAAAACGATTTAACGGTTTAAGAAATTAATATGGCCATTATAATACATATTGATGTGATGCTCGCAAAGAGAAAGATGAGTGTTACCGAATTGACAGAGAAGGTTGGAATAACGGCGGCTAATATTTCCATATTGAAAAATGGAAAAGCTAAAGCAATTCGTCTCTCAACTTTGGATGCAATTTGCAAAGCCTTGGAATGTCAGCCTGGAGATATATTGGAATATAAAAATTAAAACAGTACAAACGATTTCAAAAAAACTTATTTTCTTTTGGTTGGAATGTATATATTTGACTGAGTACTTAGGTAGGTGACTGGTAATGGAGGCATGTTGAGAGTTTTTTTGAGAATTTGGTCGTATGCAAATTTGAGATAAGTGGATCTGGTTAGAAAAACATCTTTACAATCGCCACAAGAGCAATTACCGTCCAGATGATATTTAGCACTCCGGGTTGGTATGTCTTTTTATAGAAGGAAATGGTGACTATGCCTAGAGCACCTGTCACATTTAGAAGCTGATAAGAGATGCTCGTTGGTTGGATAAAGGAGAAACTGACAAGCGCATATGCGATAATAATCGCTATCGTTCCATACCAACCAAACAGTTCGGCAAAGTTTTTCATATGCATATATAGTATCATAAAAGCGACCCGTGTGGGCCGCTTTCATTTGGCGGAGAGGGTGAGATTCGAACTCACGTTACCCTTGCAGGCAAACCAGATTTCGAGTCTGGCGCATTCGACCACTCTGCCACCTCTCCATGCGGCAAGCGTATAGGTTATTGACAATTTGGTCAATTTCAAGCATAGATATCATGTACATTTCACAATGAGGTTCACATGAAAATAAAATGCACGCTTTATTCCACGATTCTTCTTCTTACATTTACAGCAGGATGTAGAGCGACATCACCAACCACAGTAACTCCGGCCGTCATCCTGCCGTATATTGTGAAGAAGGTAGAGCAATTCGAAATTCCAATGTCACGTATACAAGATTCGAAAAAATGTCAGGATGCGCGCATTCCTGATATGCATACATTGTATGAAGGATATTGCATAATGATCGGTCCTCATAATGAGGTCTTTATTGATCATATACCCGGATTTGTGGGGCCATATAATACGCCACCAACCCATATTCCAATATTGAGAGAAATAAATTTACCGCTATATACAGAATATCGTGATGAACAATATTGGCGCGAGGAAGACACAAAAGCGTATTGTTGTTTATAAATTAATCCTCCACTTGGAGGTTTTTTTATTTTGTGATATAACGTTTCCACGATCTTTCACCCATGAGGTTTCCGTGAATAAAGGCCACATTGTTTCAAGCGCTTGTTTTGTTGCTCTTCTTCTTGCGGCAGGATGTAGTGGGTCTCAAAAAACCACATCACGCGATTCAACATCGCCCACCGCGTCTGATATTTTTCCTTCTTTTCACATGCCACTTTTTGCACAAAATTGTTTTTATTTTGTGCCAGATGGGAAAAATACTCATTTGATTTTATTTGGAATTTTTCCAAAAGTTTCTGATCTCGAGACGAAAACCGAAGTTCGATATACTTTGAAAGATCTTACGCCAGAAAAGCGCGCAGATCTTATGGTGCTTCTCGAACGTGCATTGCGATGGCAAGAGATAGATCCAAAGCAAGCACAGCTCGTTTGTTTCCCATCAGATCCACATGTGATTCCTAAATAGTCCTCTGTATGGAGGATTTTTTTTATTGATTAACTTGCATTTCTTGTAGAAATAGGGTAAAAATTCATCGTACATTTTCGTACATTCGACAACAAACAATGCCGAGGTTCACGTGAAAAAATCAATCATGTTTCTGGTATCTTGTTTTGCAATTATGACTTTTGGTTGTGGCGCTAAACTTTCGAATGAAAGACTTTATTCCACTGGTAATAGTGCAATTCCTAGTTTGCAGGTAAAACCTGTTGCAACTACGCAACCAACTCCACCAGCTCCTCCCGCACCGCCTCCTGCCGTAAGTGTATTTCCAACGCTGGATCAACCACTTTTCGTTGATTTATGTTTTTTCCTCGTTCCAAATGGACAAGAGTCTAGAATTACTGCGGTGGGTATTGGTGAAAATGGCAAGCCGGTAATGAAAAACGGCACAATCAAACCAGATAAAATGGTTGAACTGATGAAGTTTTTCGAAAATGCGGTTAAAGAGCAGGGTGTTGATGTGAATGTATTGCAGATGCTGTGTTTTCCCACGCAAAGTCCCGCAACTCCAGCGCCGAATGCGCCGAAACATCAAGTGCCTGTTCCATCTGGATTGAGTGTACAAAATGATATTTACTAAATTTCGAACTTTTTTTGTTTGTGGGTTTATGCTTATAGCAGGATGTAAGACAGGCACCCTTGAGGTGCCCGTGACTATTATTGAAATGAAACCAAGTACGGAATTACAGGTTTCACGAGTGATTCCGAAAGTATCTGGTGATTATTGTCCATCTGAACTAAAATATGTTGATAAAACAGCTTTGGTGGATGTATGTATGATCTTCAGTGAAGATCGATCGGATCCTTTTGTGTATATGCTGTCACATCGAGATGGTTTAATAATATATGAGCCATATGAAGCTGATTTCACTGAGGTGATGCGCATGAAAGCTCAGTTTACTGAGTATATGAAATCAAAAAAAGAAGATCCTACGGCAACGTATATTATATGTCGTACAAAGTAACTTTATTCCCCGAATTTTTCGGGGATTTTTTTATTGGTCTTTGAACTTCGTTATATTCCGACCCACATAAAAATCCAAAATGCGAAGGCAAGATCATTTTTGAAATAGGGGACATCAACTAGTCCATGGATGAGAATGGCAATGAGCGGTAAAAGCATCCATGGTTTTTTTTTATAGGAAAATTTTATCCATGTTATACAGATGGCTATAAATCCTATGATGCCAAGAATTCCCATCTCACTCCATATATTTAAAAGTATATTGTGAGGATATTGAAATATTTCTATGCCAGTTGTTGTTTGGTATTTTTTAAATACAGCAGGATACGCACCAAGGCCCGCGCCAAAAATAGAATGATCTTTTAGCATGGAAAAAGTATCTTTCCACATACGTATGCGAACGTATCCTGACCAGTCTTGGAACGTGAGAGTATGTGTGATAGGGAAGGTAATTTTTGTTGGAGCAATTACGTATGCAATAAGCAGACATGTGATACTAATCAATCCGATTTTACGTGTTTTTTTATTGAGTATTAATCCGAATAGGACCGTACTTATAATGGCAATGATACCTCCAACACTATGTGCGAAAATGATAGCGAGAGTGCATGAAAAAAAACCAAAAATTACCCTTGGTTGTCTTTGATTCCAAATTATTTTGCCCGCACAAAGTGCTGCGATTGGCGTACAAAATAATGCGACGGCATTAGGATAGGGAAAAGGCCCGGTAGCGCGTCGAGTAAAAAATGATGTGTCCCATGGGTGTGGAATTCCTATACCAAAAAAATATTGAATGGCTGTCCATATAAAAATTCCACATCCTGCAATAATAAAAGAGCGAATTAATTTTTGAGAAAGTTTTTCATCTTGAAGTCCATTTAATAAAATAAAAAATAAAATAGGCTCTAGAATATATGCGCGCCACAATCCAAGGGCTGCAATATGATTTGGTGCAATAAAGATTGCGATACTTGAAGCAAGTACCCATATGCCAATAGCAGGTAACCACGGTTTAGACTGTATGAATCCGGTATGCCATATTTTTACACCTCGCGTATAGGTGACCCCAATGAGTAAAATCCAAAAAATAATTTCTAAAAGAGTTGTAGGGAAGGGGCCGATAGTAAATCTTACCAAATACATTGGTAAAAAAATCGGAAACCATTCGATAAGAATATTAAAAAAATTCATATTATATCGGCATATTCGTATTCGATCCTTTTTTAATAGCTAAGATTTCTCGTAAAGAATCATTTGAGACCACTCCACTAAGTAAAATACATATTGTATATATACTGCATCCTGCAGAAAGTGAGATATAGAGCGGATATGCAGCAAGAAAATTCGTACAAATAAACATACCAAGGGCGGAGAATAGGATTTTTAGTATAGGTGCGTAGTCTAAAGAAATGTTTGATTTACGTATTGTTGCAATTGTCGTAATGAGTGCGATGCAGGATTCTGAAAATACTGTTAATCCAGCCGCTGCCCATACGCCATATTTTGGAATTAATAGACAATATCCTGCCAATGTGAGAATCGCTACAATAATATAATATTTCAACATGTCGCGCTGCAAATGCAGGGCAACAACTGCATGTGAAGAAACTGTGCCCAAGAAAATGATGCCAGCTGCGAAAACAAGAATATTTAAAATAGGACCTGATCCTGCAAAGGTAGATCCAGCAACTAAAATCATAATAGGTTTAGATACTGCTAAGGTAGCCGCAATAACTGGCGCTGCTATCAAAGCCATGATCGTATAAGAATTTTGTAATAAAGATGTAAATCGCGCATGATTTTTTGATGCCCATTCATAGGATAGGATAGGTAATACAACGCCCATATACATAAATGGCATGGTAGTGAGTATATCTAAAACACGATATGCTGCACCATATAAACCGACCTCGGTAAATGAACGAAAATGCGCTAAAATTAATGTGTCTGCTTTATAATAAATTAAATTGAAAAATATTGATATACCAATTGGCCATGAACGAATTAAAATTCTTTTCCACATATCTATATCAATTGTAAAAGAAAAAGTTGCATATCCTCGCGCGACAAAAATATTAATCAGAAAATTACATACACTGCCTAGAGAAACAAATGCTACGATAGCAATTAATCCTGCATGAAAATATTGTGCGATCAAAATACCAATAAGCAGGATGAGACGTCCTACAACTTCACCGATTGCAACGATATGCATGCGTAAATGACGTTGTTGCACTCCAATGACAATTTGATTTAATGCAGTTGCAAAAAAAGATGCCCATATTGCGAAGAATGAAAGACGGAGCAGAAGTGGATAGTTGAGAAACCAGCCAACGATTGCTGCAGAGGTGAGAAGAAAAAAAGCTGATATCAAACGTAAAGAAAAGGTTGCGCGTACCAAACGATTTTCAAGCAGGGTATTGCCAGTATTTTCGCCTAACATTTGTACAAGGGTCACGTTTAATCCAAAGTCTAAGATTAAAACAAATACTTGAAAATACGCATTTGCTGTTGAGTATAAGCCGAATCCCTCCGTACCTAAATAACGCGTCATTATGCCGATGATAATAATGCCAATGAATGTTGATATAGCTTTTCCGATAAATTGCACTAGCGTATTCCATGCAATGCTTCGATTCGTGCTCATTACACAATAGTATGTCAAAAATGCTACAATATCAATGCAAGCTCATGAAGAAAGTTATATTCTTTTTTGTATGGGCGATATGTGCTATATCGCCGATTTCGGTTGATGCGAAGATGAATAAAGATAGAAGTGTTTTAGCGCATGCAACTTCTTATGCTCAAGTGAAATTTCAGGCCGGTGAATCAAGAAAAATAACATTGATATACCAAAATATTGGTACGGAAACATGGGTGAATGATAAAAAACAAATCTCAGTTATATTGGTGGGTGCTTCATCTCATATGTATCATCCAACTTGGATTGCAAAAGACATTTCAGGTTTTTTAAATGAAGGCAGGATACTACCTGGAGCTAAAGCCTCAGCAACTTTTTATATTCATGCGCCAGAAAAACCAGGGGTATATACTGAAAAATTTGTATTATCCAATAGAAAAAATTTATATATTAAGGGGTCAGCTTCATTCGTACGGTTTGTCGTGACAGACGCACGTGGTATTGATCGTCATCAACCTTTGGTGACGAGTATTAAACCTGATATAAAAACAGGTATACAGATTTTATCGGTTGAAACATCTAAAACACCTGTATTAGATTCGAGTTCGGTTGCTGTGTCGATATCTACTAAATTAAAATTTAATGAAAATGATTGGAAAGCGGAAATTATAAGTCGAGGTGGATCAGAATTTCAAATTGAAGCAGGCATGGTTGGTTCGGCTATAATTCAATATAAAAATACGGGTACAGCCATATGGACAAAAACAGGATTAAGCAAGGTGGAACTTCAAACCGATGGTGGAGATGAAGATCAATTTCAAGATGCATCCTGGCCAAGTGTACATGTGGTTGCTACATTAAAAGAAGAAAAAGTTTTACCAAATCAAATTGGAACTTTTACAGTAAATTTACGAGCACCTGAAATTCCTGGAATGTATAATGAAGATTTCATATTGATGGCAGCATCTGGAACAAAAATTACGGGAAGCGAAATAGGATGGAAAGTTCGCGTACCAATGACAGTAAGCATGATGATGAAAGGTGTGCCCGATGGTGCATATGGGGATGGTCTCACACCACAAGCTCAAACGTATAAAGCAATTCTACTTGTTCAAAATACAAAAGCTTTAACACTTTTAGGAAATGGTCGTCAGGCTGTAACATTTGGATTTAAAAATGAAGGCACAGCAATATGGAATAATTTATCCGCACGACTTATTTCGGTTTCTCCGTTATTACAGGGGCGTCAAGGTTGGGTACGTGATGAAAGTTGGTTGAATAGTTTTGAACCTCAGCAAAGTATATCGCGAATTGCACCTGGTGAAATTGGATATTTGGGTTTTACGGTGAAAGCTCCAGCAAAAAAAGGAAATTATACAGCTAAATTTGTATTGCGCGCAGATGGTCAAAATATAGAAAATGGAATGATTGAAATTCCAATAACCGTTACTGCAGATGGATGGATTGGGCCAGGTGATACAAAACCAACACCAAGCGCAAATCCTTCGGGTAATAGCACAGTCTCAAATTCGAATTCGGCAGGATATGCAGCGCCGGCTTTGAATCCTGCCCCTTTGAATGGAGATATTTCTTCATTACCTGAAGAACCTTTGATACGCGTTGGGTTATTTAAAACCTTGGATAATACTATGGTGATACGAGGTGTGAATATGGGATTTACGATGAGCGAAAGTGGAAATAAAATATGTGATTTTTCAGCAGGGGAAAGTGTAACTGTTGTATATGATCGTGGTGCGCGTGTGATGCGGGCAAATGGACCGCGATGTTCAGCACAAACAACTGGAATATATGTGGCAGAAGGAGTTGAAAAATGGTCACCACTAGAAATTACAGATTTTTCTCATCCGGTTGGTTGGTTACCTGGCGCGAATGATAATACGTTTCGTGGAAAGTTAGAGTTGCGATATACTCCGGCAACTGATGCAGTATGGGTTATAAATGAATTGCCGATTGAATTATATTTGAAGGGATTGGCTGAAACGTCAGATGTGTCGCCTATGGAATTTCAGCGCGCGCTACTTACTGCCGCGCGCACATATGCATTGTATCACGTATATCGAGGTACAAAACATGCGGATGAAAGTTATACAGTAGATGCGACGTATGATCAGGTGTATAGAGGATATGGAGCTGAAGCGCGTAGTCCATCGATAGTGGCAGGGATTGAATCAACGCGAGGACAAATCGTGACATATGGTGGATCGGTTGCTATAACACCATATTTTTCGCGTTCTGATGGTCGAACGCGAAGTTGGGGAGAGGTATGGTATGGAGGGTCTAAATATCCGTGGTTGATTGGTGTTGCTGTGCCTGAAGATGCGGGTAAAATATTATGGGGACATGGAGTTGGTATGTCAGCAACCGGTGCATTAATTATGGCTGCACGTGAGGGGAAAACATACGATGCAATTTTGAAGTATTTTTATACGGGGATAGAATTGAGAAGAGCGTATAAATGACATGGGGTCAGGCACCAAACTGTTGATAAGTTAATTAATAAAACTTATCAACAGTTTGGTGCCTGACCCCATGATTATTTCTTTCCCGCACTTGTTTCTGAAATTTCCTCTACTGCGGATGCCAAATTTACCTTTCTATCTGATTCAGCTAATTCCATAATTTCTTTTGCGATTTTGTTTGGATATGGCATTTTTGCAAAATGAAAGCGTTCGGTTTCAGCAGCTGTTTGTATAAAAATATCACCATAACTAAAAATGGATTGTAAAATACCTCGGCTTTGAGCTGTTACATCCTGTATACGATATAATCGTAATTCAGAAACCGTATGTCCAAATAATCCTATTTGATCAATATCAATTATACGTCTTTCCGTTACGATAAAAACATCTAACCAATATTCCATAAATAAAATAAAAGAAAATAACCAACCAAATAAGAAAAATGCACTTGCGCTCATAATAAAAACTGCACGACTTATTTCAGAAGATAAGACATCCGGCTGCATAGCCATCAAATACATATATATCCCAATAGGTATGGCGCATACTAATCCTGCCGAAATCAGCGTAGGTATCAAAGTCAGTATATGTCGACGGTGTATTACTGCATTTTGCTCATGCAAATCCGCACCCGGCAAATGATGTAAATCAAACATATTATCGCACGTTCATTAAAGAATTAAATACTGCTTGCGCATCAACCGTTTGCGTCCAGTCTACATGCACTAAATACGCGGTTGAAGATAAAAATACTATTAAACCAACCATCATAAACGCCAAAGTATATCCCTGTGTTCCACCTTCACGCACACCACATCGCAACATTTGTAGAGATGCTAAAACCGCAATCAAACCAAAGACGCCCACAATCACGAACCAACCGGTAAGTATATATATAAATGGTAATGTCATATATGAGTATTAAAAGGATATTTTAAATGCGAATATGCAAGCTCGGTTGCAACTCGTCCACGTGGCGTGCGATTCAATAGCCCCTGCTGCAATAAAAACGGTTCAACAACATCTTCTAATGTTGCCATGTCCTCATTTGTTGCTGCAGATAAAGTAGTTAACCCAACAGGCCCGCCACTAAATTTTTCTATCAAGGTTCGCAAAATGCGCCTATCATTTTCATCCAAACCCAATGGATCAATTTCCAAGCCGTTCAAAGCCGCGGTAACTGTTCCGGCATCTAGAATACCATTTCCACGTACTTGTGCGAAGTCCCGTACACGTTTTAGCAATCGATTCGCAATTCGAGGCGTTGATCGCGAACGTGCGGCTATCAATTTCGCCTCAATATCGCCAACCGGTGTATGCAGGATATCGGCTGTGCGTGACACAATGGATGTCATTTCATCTAAACCATAAAAATCTAAATGCAGGATACTTCCAAAACGATCTCGTAAAGGACTTGATAGCAAACTAACACGCGTTGTCGCACCAACTAAAGTAAATTTTTTTAAATCTAAACGTAAAATACGCGCGGTGGGTCCTTTGCCTATAACAATATCCAAAGCATAATCTTCCATAGCAGGATATAGAACTTCTTCAATCGTTCTATTCATACGATGAATTTCATCTATAAATAAAATATCTCCATCTTCTAAATTTGATAGGATAGCCGCTAAGTCACCAATACGTTCTAATGCTGGTCCAGAGGTAACTTTTATATTCGCATTCATTTCTTTTGCGATAACATGCGCTAAAGTTGTTTTTCCTAAACCAGGTGGACCATATAATAATACATGCTCGCACGGTTCATTTCTTCCTTTCGCCGCATCTAAAAATATTGATAAATTTTCTTTAATTTTTGGTTGACCTATAAATTCATTCAGTGTTTTTGGTCGTAATGATAAATCAAAGCCAGCTTCAACCGCGACTTCCTCTGGAGCTATGATACGTTCTTCATCCTGCATGCATATAAGAGTAGACGAGAATCAATGTACTTGCAAAGGCAGGATTAGCGTGACAAAAATGACATGGAAATAAAGAGCATGGCAGTTACGGACATGATAACAAATGTACCAATTCCCATGATATTCGATATTCTGCTATTTCTCCATTCACCCATGGCTTCTCTATTATTTGCGATGACTATAATAATCGCGAGAAGTATAGGCATAATCAATCCATTTAAAACGGATGTCCAATAGAGAACTTTGATTGGTTCTAATCCAAGAAAATTAATAGTTAATCCAATAAAAGTGGCAATGGCAATTATTAAATAAAAACCACGAGCTTGTTGTAATTTTTTGTATAAACCTGTTTCTATGCACAATGCATCTGAAAGTGCATATGAAGCTGATGCAGATAAAATGGGGATTGCTAATAATCCCGTACCAATAACACCAATGGTAAACAATAAAAAAGAAAAATTTCCCGCTATTGGTTTTAGTGCACTAGCCGCATCTGCTGTTGTAGAAATATTTATTATGCCATGTGTATAAAAAACAGATGATGCAGTTAAAATGATGCAGAGTGTAATAAATTGAGATATAGCCATGCCCCAGCCTATATCCTGCTGCATTGTTTTTATTTCTTTTTTTGTAGACCCTTGTCGTGATGCAAGGCTTGTTCTGCCTCGTTCGACTTCTTCTTCAACTTGTTGATTTGCTTGCCATACAAATAAGTATGGGGAAATTGTTGTGCCGAATATAGCTACCAAGCCCATCATAAATTTGGTATCAAAAGAAATGGTTGGAATAAGAGCATGATGAAATGCAGAAATCCAATTTGTTGTTACGAGAAATGCGGTGATGATATATCCAAATAAACTTATGGAGAGCCATTTTAAAATATCTGCGTATTTTTTATATGGAATATAAATTTCTAAAATTAATGTAAACACAGTAAATACAATAACAAGTACAACATAGGGCATGCGCGGGACAAGTAAGCGTGCTGCATCTGCCATTGCACCTAAATCCGCACCAATGTTTAAACTATTCGCAATAAAAAGCAAAATAACAAAAATCCACATTAATGTTTTTGAATGGTATTTTCTTAAAGAGGCAATAATTCCTTCCCCCGTAACCATGCCAATACGCGCAACCATTTCTTGAGTGATAACAAGAAATGGGAGACACCAAATTGCTGTCCATAATTGCCCTAAACCAAATTGCGCACCCACTTGTGTATACGTCACAATACCTGATGGGTCATTGTCTGCTGCACCCGTAATAAAACCGGGACCAATACGTTTTACGAATTTATGAAAGAATTTAAACATATGATTAGTGTAGCATATTTTGCATTCGTTTTACGCATACGTTATCCTGCAGGCAAATGTCAATTCCATCAAGACAAATTACGTCACCAATTCAAACGCATCGTAGCGCAACTTTAAGTTCTATAGCAGCAAAACATCAAGCATTAAATTCTCGTATACAACATTCTGGTGCACTTGCCGCGAGTTTTAGAAAAAGTTTGCAGGATTTGGAAAAAGATATGCCAGATGATTTAGGGTCACGTTTAGATTGGCTTCAAAAACAATTAAATAATCGTACATAAATATGTCTGAAAAAATATATACTCAAAATCAGGAAACCGTGCATATCGATAAAAAACGATTGATAGTAGAATCGAAAGAATATTGTTTGCGAGCTGAAAAAGTTTTTGCAGCTCATGTAGACAATGTACAAAAATTTGATAAGATTTTTGATGCGCCCCCAGGAGATGATACATATGAATATAAAAAAGCAGAACTTCGAAGCATTTTATTGGATGATATTGCAAAAGCTGGTGAAATAATGCAAGATGCTGAGGCAGAATTAGAGCTGACAAAACTCTAATACCATCCTGCCCGGGTGATGAAATGGTAGACATACAGCACTTAAAATGCTGAGCCCAAAAGGCGTGCCGGTTCGAGTCCGGCCCCGGGCACCAAAATAAAATAAAAAAATCCCCCGACACAATCGGGGGGTTTGTTTACAAATGAAACTTCAAGTATCCATTTGCACCTAGTATCCATCCTGACGCAGAGGGGAGTGCAGCACCGCTAGCAGAAGTAGAGAACCAATCTGTAAAATGATAATCGGCACCAAGCAATACAATAGGAGTTGTATAGTTCAATGAATATGAAGGCTTTACCGCATTATCATATCCAAGTACATGCATAATGGATTTGCTTTGCATATCCATACTCAAGCCCAAATCACCGAAGAAATTTCGAACTCCTATATCTACACGAGGTTCAAATTTTCCTAGTTTTAGTCGCAATGTCGTACCAACGGCAAATGAATACCAGCTATATGTCGTTGCAACGTGATTTTGAAAAAATTGCGTAGTATCTAGTGATCCCAGTTTGTAAGAAGAAATCACAAGATGCGTCAGCTCGATTGGTTTATCTTGGCTGAAA
>JAHFIO010000076.1 GCA_023246325.1 Candidatus Uhrbacteria bacterium
TATTGGGTTATTTCGCGCAGTGAAAAAATTTGAGTATCGCAAAGGGTATAAATTTTCTACCTATGCAACTTGGTGGATTCGCCAGGCCATTACGCGCGCATTAGCAGATCAATCACGTACTATTCGTATTCCGGTGCACATGGTTGAAACTATAAATAAATTTCAACAAATTGAACGTCAGCTGATTCAGGATTTAGGTCGCGAACCAATGCCAGAAGAAATCGCGGCAGAAATGGGAGAAGATGTAGATAAGGTGCGACATATTATAAAAATATCACAGGATACTGTTTCTTTAACGACATCGGTTGGTGAAGACGATGAAGATTCTACATTAGAAGATTTTATCGAGGACATGAAGAATGTTACCCCAGATCGTGCGGCAGGATTACAACTCTTGAAAGATTATGTAAAAGATATTATTAAAGATTTATCTCCGCGTGAACAAAAGATTTTAGAAATGCGATTTGGATTGACAGATGGTGTATCGCATACTTTGGAAGAAGTTGGAAAAGAATTTGATGTGACACGTGAACGTATTCGTCAAATTGAAGCGAAATCTATTGAGCGTATACAGCAACATGAATTGATCAAGAAGTTGGTGGATTATTAAGCATGTGCCGTTCTTGACAGTATATTTGCAGTTATAATGGGGGGGGGTATCATATAGCTATTAATCTTTAATAGCTTACAATAGCAAGCAAATATATGAGCGAGAAAATGGGTGGGAGTGTTGGTTCGTCAAATCAAGCACAAGTAAAAAAAGATTTGTCTCCATTAGATCGAGTTTCACAATTGAGAAAAACAGTAGTAGATAAAAAAAAGAAAACTGATGTAAGAAATGAATATATAAAAAATAGTGAGGGCATACAGAAATTTAAAGAGCTCGCATTGGTTATAGGTGATATTTTTGAAATGAAAGAAATGTATGATAAAGCATTAAATGGATTAGAACAATTAGCTGTAGAACCCTCATATAGAGAAATGGCAATTCGTGGATTAGAACAAATTCAACGATTTGTGCAATTAGCTGTAAGAAACGAAGGAATATCTACAAATCCAAACGGAAAGGATTTTGAAGAAAATGAGGATATTGTTGAATATGCAAAGGGTCAAAGTGGAAGTAGCGGAGATGATAATGATGATGTATACGAATATGGTGGAAAAAAATCCTATTCTATTTCAGATTCTGAAAAAGTTAAAACACAAAAAATCCGAAAAGAATTCATAATACAAACATTACATTATATTTTAGATGAAGCATCAAAAGGTAGAGTAAAAGATATATACTATAGAAGTCACGATGACAATGACTAGTCTATGTAATTTGTATGTACTGTTTTTAACATCTTGCAAAGAAATAACATCTTCGGTACTGTACTCGTTGACTATTTTGGTCGATATTCCGAGGTAGCTCAGCGGTAGAGCAGAAGACTGTTAATCTTTTGGTCGTGGGTTCGATCCCCACCCTCGGAGCCAAAATTAAAAATCCCCTAATGGGGATTTTTAATTTTGATTCGATGGATGGGGGGATTTTGCATCTATGGTATATCGATCTGCTGGGCTGAGAGCTAATGCGAATGCTGAAGCGGCAAGTGCCGCATCGCGCACACCAATAGCAATGAAAAGTAAATGTAATCCAAAAAATACACTTATAGGCCGAACCCAAATACCAATAAGAAGCGCTGTAGCTCCTATAAGTTCGGTGCATCCATTTATCATAATAAAAATATTTGGTGGAGCGGGGATATATCCTGTCCATGCAGGTAAAAATGCTATCCACATACTTGGATATAGCCATTGTTGAAATCCAAACCAGAAAAAAAGCGCCGCCAGACTTACACGCAATAGAATGAGTGTGCGTTCCATACTATTTCAATATGCCAATTTTGAGTAAAATTAATGCTGCACGAGGCCTGCGAGATGTCCCGTGTTTACCGTTGAAGGCATCGGTGCCGTCGGTACCACAAAGGCCAATAATTGCTTGCGGTCCACCGGGATGACGACTGATCCACGTTGTAAGATCGTATACACCACCTTCTATTGATGTCCAACAATTTGACTCAGAATTATGTTGTGCGATGTCGGCTTGTGTATATGTATTTTGAGATGTGGTTGAAGTGGCAGACTGAGTATTTGATATTGGTGCAAAAGCAAGTGATCTTTGTGTGGTAATAGTATATGCACAGCCAGCCACAAGGAGTACAAATAGACTTATTCCAATAAGTATACGAGGTTTATTCATAGAAAATGAGTATAACATCATTTGCATTTTACGCACAAAGCATGCAAGCTATATAGCTATGAATATACAATTATACGGTCCACGAAATGGTTCATCACTGCGAGTTCATTGGATGCTCGCTGAATTGGAGCTCCCATATGAATCCATGCCACTAGATATGCGTGCAGGTGATCACAAAAAACCAGAATTTCTTGCTATAAATCCTGCCGCACAAGTTCCTGTTATAAATGTAGATGGATTTATTTTGGCGGAATCCATGGCTATCACAAGGTATCTTGCAGCAAAAATCAAACCTGAGTTAAATGGCAAAACGCCTGAAGAGATTGCTAAGGGAATGCAATGGGAATTGTTTGTAACTCTTAAAATTCAACAATATTTTTCCATTATAGCAATTCAAAAATGGAGAAATGCACCAGATCCTGCAGGTGAAGCGAAGGCGCGAGAAGCATTGCCGGCTCAATTAACAATTTTGGATACATATTTAGGAACGAAAATATATGTAGCGGGAGATGAATTTACAACTGCTGATATTAATGCCGTTATGGGTGTGTCATATGCGGGCTTTATAGAGTATGATTTGTCTCTATATAAAAATATTCAACGTTGGATGAATGCGTGTACATCTCGTCCTGCCTATATATCTGTAAAAGGGTAAAATATGCTCGCACTCGACATTCAAAAAATTCAAAAAAAATACGCGAATGGCACGGAAGCATTACAAGGTGTGACGCTTCAAATAGAAGAGGGAGATTTTTTTGGTTTACTTGGATCGAATGGTGCGGGGAAGACAACCTTGATTGGTATAATATGTGGTCTCGTTACACCAACGGCAGGATCAGGTAAAGTTTTTAATTTTAATATTGACACGGAGCGTGATTTGGCAAAGCAACAAATCGGTATTGTTCCTCAAGAATTTAATTTTAATATTTTTGAAAAAGTATGGGATATTATTATTACGCAAGCAGGATATTATGGACTGACCGTGAAAGAGGCAACACCACATGCAGAACATATTTTGAAAAAACTAGATTTGTGGGATAAACGTGATCAGCCATCGCGTGCTTTATCCGGTGGTATGAAGCGGCGTTTACTTATAGCTCGTGCACTTGTACATACACCACGTTTACTTATTCTTGATGAACCAACGGCAGGAGTAGATGTAGAATTGCGGAAAGGCATGTGGGAATATTTAACAGAATTAAATAAGAATGGGACGACGATTATTATGACAACGCATTATCTTGAAGAGATAGAACGATTATGCCGAAATCTTGCGATAATAAATAAGGGTGAAATTGTAAAATCAGGGTTGGTGTCTGAATTATTGCAGGGCATGGATACAAAAACATATATACTGACACTCGATTCAGGAAATGAAGAAATAACGGTTCGAAAAGATCAAGATTTGAGTCAGGTTTTAGGTGAGTTTGCAAAAAAAGGAAAAAAGATTTTAGATATTCGTTTAAATGAAAATCGTTTAGAACAATTGTTTTTGCAAACGATCCGCACATAATATGAATGTACATATACAATGGGTTGCGTATAAAACAATAGTCTCACGAGGAGTGAATCGTTTTGTGCGTGTCTGGAAACAGACATTGCTTCCGCCAATTATTACGCAATCATTATATTTTATCATTTTTGGTGGTTTTATAGGTTCTCAAGTGCGTCAAATTAATGGTGTATCGTATATGACTTTTATTATCCCAGGTCTTGTGATGATGGCGGTGATAAATGGGTCATTTGCAGATGTATCTTCTTCTTTTTTCTTTGCTAAATTTCAAAGGAGTATAGAAGAAATTTTAGTTGCACCTGTACATGAAGCGATTATTCTTGCAGGATTTGTGACAAGTGGAATTTTACGAGGCCTATTAACGGGGGGATTAGTTTTCGGAGTTTCTTTGGTATTTGTGCGTCCTGATATACGCAATATATTTGCCATTATAGTATTTTCTTTTTTTACTGCACTTGTTTTTTCTTTAGCTGGAATGATCAATAGTCTATTCGCAAAAAACTTTGACGATATGAGTATATTTCAAACTTTTATTTTAGTTCCTTTGACGTATTT
>JAHFIO010000077.1 GCA_023246325.1 Candidatus Uhrbacteria bacterium
TTTCTGCTGTTGCGAAACCTTTGGTACACCATGCAGTTCCTTTATTTTGAAGGGATGCCCATAGGGCAGTTGGTTCGGAGCCTTTGGGATATGATTTCCATACTCCTCTGGTTTCTTCACGTAATTCTTGCGTGATTTCTCCTTTTTGTTTGAGTGCTTCTACATATTGTTTTGCAAAGGAGAGATTTGCAAATGTTTTTGCTTTATCCGCGGTGAGAAGAAGGTGTTCTGGGGTTTGGGTTGTTTTTTGTGCTTGTCTTATATGTTCTCGTTTTTGCGTATCTTGAGATGCTTCGATGATATCTTGAATATAAGCGAGTGCTCCTCTATCTATTTCAGGGAAGAGTCTGACTGTTTCCCCTTCTCTTCGCTTAGGGAATGTTTCTGCATCTTTGTCATAATCTCCTAGTTCTAGGATATTTCTAAATGCATAATATCTGAACCAGATGGGATATGGTTCATTTGCATCTGAGAGATAGTTTATCCATCCATCGAGAGATTTTTCTAGATCTAGAACAGCTATATCCCCTCTTTGCTCTAATTGTTCTTCACCATATCGTGCTTCTATGCCCATTTCATGAGCTGCACGTTCTTCTATGTGAGCAGCGCTTTGTGCGAGAGATGATTTATGATGATGAATTTCTTTTTGCAGGATAATACTGCGTAATTTTGCGAGTGCCTGTGGGCGTGTGCTTCCATCTTGCATAGTTACGCGTTTTTGTTTTTTATCTGGGCCGGGATCTAGAAGAAGGCGCTCTAAACGATTGAGGTAGTTTTGAATACGAGCTTCAGGGTTTTTTGGGATTTGAATTGAAGGAATACCTTGTGTATTGCGTGATATATTTTCAGCGTGTTTCGCTGCCGCTTCAACAGGTTTGCTTATATGCAAATCTGCATATTTCTGTTTGAGGAATTTTGGTGCGAAGGGATTTTCAGGAGAAGGGGGCATACTGAATATAGTATACTCGAAACATATGTATATCAAAACGAAGCTGCTACCAAAAAGGAAGCAGCTTCCTTTTTGGTAGCAGCTTCGTTTTTTACTCCTCCCCCACCACTTCAATTTTCTTACTTGGCTCAAACATAACCGTTGCAAGTGTATGCAAACATCCGCTCGCGCTCAATTCTGGATATGCATCTCCAACAACTTTTTTTATAAATGCATTCAAAGATTTCGTGCGCGCAATAGCCTGGCGATAATCAAGTCCTGGCTCTGTATACGGTACATTTGTGAATAAAGTAGCCTCATCGTTCATTGCTCTGGCTAAATTTTTTACTATCAAAGACGCTGCAACTTTTACACTTTCTTGTAAATTTGGATCTGAATCATTTATAATTAAAGCCAAATTGCTATTTCCCGTAACCAACCAATCAAAACCCTGACCCACAGCAACAATTCTTTCGTCATGATCTTTCTCTGCAGATGTTCGAGCGCATGTATCAAAACCGGATACATGCGAAGCATTTCCTTTCATAAAAGGAACCAAATCTCGCAATACATCATCCGTAACCATAGGAAAACATTTTTTTATTTCCATGCGCATCTCTTCTTCTGATTTCCCTTTTAAAGATGCGCCACTCACATCTCCCCCAGGTCCATGCAAAGTAAGTACATCGCAATCTGTTTCAATCCCCGCAACTATCGCAGTTAATTGTTCGCCAAAAACAAAACGTAAATCATCTCGTAATTTTTCCGCATGTGCACGCGCAGCTGCCGTATCATATTTCCATCCTGCGCATCCTAAATGCGGATCACTTCCAGAATAATGATATGAAACAAATACACAACTCCGCGATCCTTGATGGATAGCAGCCTCCACCCAATGTCGCATCCTGCCTAAAAATGATGGCCAAAATACATCAAACTTTCCACCTATTGCACGAAATGGTTTTACTATACCTATTGGTGTTAACGTCATATTTGGAAAATGTACGCGTCCATCCATACATTTAATGCAGGCAAAAAACGTCGTGTGTTTCGCCCAATGCCTTTGACGCGCGCTTTCATCGTTTACATACGCGCTTGACTGTTTTTCATTTATCTCTAGAATACGTTCGTGTATTTTTTTCATAGAAACCGAGCTTACAATATAAAAAAACTCGTGTAAAGACACGAGTCACGCTCCAACTACCCCCTGATCTAGCACGGTCAATTTTTTTGACGGTTCAAATGTCACCCCAATGAGAAACATCAATTTCCCTGACTTCCACAAATCTGGATGCCGTTCTTTGATAACATCTTGAGCGAATTCTTGCAGCTCACGTGCTGCAACTTCTGCTTCACGCTGTTCCATGCCTGGTTTACGATATGGAATATTCGTGAATAATGTTGCTACATCATTTTTTGATGCAGATTTCAAATTACCTTTCACGATTTTTGCTGCAGTCTCAATAGCAAAATCTAGGTTTGGATCAATGTCATTGATAATCAATGCAAAATTTTGTCGCGCAAGCCAATCGAATCCTTGCCCAAGTGCAATCACACGTTCGTGATGATCCAATCCGCTCAAATCGCGTGGATTATCTCGCAAGTATGCAACACGAACCGCATTTCCCATCATAAATGGGAGAATATCCTCTATCAATTCGTTTTCCATTCGTGGAAATACCTCTGCAATCTGCAAATGAGCTTTTTCAGATGTGAGTCCAATTAAATTTGCACCAGAGACTTCTTTGTCTCCATTGTGCAAAGTAATAATATCACCATCAGTTTCAACTCGCGTTGGTATAGCTGTAAGAGCATACCCATATACATGCGAAAGTTTTTCGCAAAAATTTGTGATATGTGCTTTTGCTTGATCAGTTTGATAGTTCCATCCCGCACATCCAAGATGGGGATTGCTAGCACTACAGTGGTAAGTCACAAATGCAAGCGAACGTTTTCCAGAATCTAGGCCGAGCTCAACCCAGGTATGAAAACGCTTCCTCAATGCTGGCCAAAACACTTTGAATTTTCCGCCAATAGCACGATATGGTTTTACGAGTCCAATCGGCGTTCCTGTGATTGACGGAATATGCACGCGTCCATCCATACACTTAAAACAAGAAATTTGTGTTGGGTGTTTAGATATGTGTATATGACGACGCTCATCATCCGCAATATACAATTCAGACTCTTCTGTATTGATATCGATAATAAGTTGATTGATTGTTTTTTTTGATTTGATTTTTTTTCGAACTATGTCAGATTCAGATATTTCGGTTGCCAAAACAACTTTTGTTTCACTTGTCATGAGCCATCTCCTTGTAAAGGAACGAATGCGTATAATGAATTATTTTTACAATATTGTCAAATCAATATCCTGCCGAAGCTGATCACGCACTAATCGTAATTTTTCAACATAGTGCATTGTTTCAAGTTTCAATCGAGATTTTGATTTTATTTTTTTTCTATCTTGTATATCTAAATTTTCATCCCAAACCGAAATTGCTTTTTTTACACGTGCATATCCTCCATTATATGCAGCCGCTATATATTCGTCGATTGAATCTTGCGCATCAATTTTTGGTAATTTTGTTGCAAGATAATCAAGATATGCAACTTGCGCACGAATTGCATTTATTGGAGTTCGCATACCTACTTCAAAATCTTGTATAAGCGCAAGTTGTGATTGTTTTGCAACAAATGCATATGTCTTTGGCATAAACTGAACCATACCTAATGCGCCTACTTTTGAACGTGAATAATCATATGAATCATCCTCATTCGCAGCAAGTGTTACATAAAAACGTTCTAATTGTTTCGCTGGATCTCGATTTGTGGCTGCCGTATCCATATGTTCGATGGCAGCAATCAATTCTATCAATTCTGGACTCACAACATCTGCAAGCAATTTTGAAGGTTGGCTACGAGATGGCACATTGTCTGCACGCAATCCAGTTAACACGGCTGTAATTTGCGCATCAAGCCAATGTTTACCATATGCCACCATATCCGTTGTATGTATTGCGAGGGAATACGGTGTATATACCACCTGTTCTTCACGAAATTTTTTATGTTTTTTAGTTCCGCCCGCATCTATATAGATTGGATATTGAATCGCGACCACTTTTTCTCCCGTACTTTTAATAGAAAATTGTGAATTAATACCATTCGTTTGTTGAACGCGAATTCCTTCGCCTGTCGCATTGTCTGCTACAAATTTTATTCCGTTTTTCATTCCGCTTACCAATCGTATTTTATCATCGGCAGGATTCCAAACAGCGAGTGTAATATAACGCGTTGTTGGTTCACTCCCAACAATGATTTTTTTCGTATTCTTATTTTCTTTTACAATTTTTTCTCGTAAAATAT
>JAHFIO010000078.1 GCA_023246325.1 Candidatus Uhrbacteria bacterium
GATTAGACGATAGATATGTTTCATATTATTCGCCGATGCCACCAACTGTAGCCGCGCCAGATATTACACGTAAATGTGATACGCCAGGGAAATGTCCCGTGCATGAATTGAATGCATTCACATTCGACAAGCAATCCGAGGGGCAGATTTCATATAGTGGTGGTCAGGTACGTACAAATATTAAATTCTATGCTTGGGCTGCAGATGATCAAGGGCCACTTAAAGATATCAATATAGATTGGGGTGACAATACAGTACAATCAATTGATTCATCTCACTTACGAAATAGAAAACCCGTATGTGATTCTCCAAAAGAATGCCAGTTGGTTCCAGGTCTCGCTTGTTTAACGGATTCTGATTGTGCGGCAGGAACAGGGAAATGCGCAGCAATAGGATATTGCAATCGACGTCCAAATATTCGATGTTCACGCAATGAAGATTGTTCAATAGGAAATGCAATTACAGATACCTGCCTAACGCGTGTAACATTTGGTTCTTCACCAGAAGCTTGTGAAGAAAATTACTTTGATTTCTCGCATGTATATAATTGTACAAATGAACAAAAAGCAGCTCTACCAATTTGTGGCGATCAATTACGATGTTCTCAAGATCCAAATCGAAATTGTACGGTGAATGATGATTGCGCGCCTGGAGATCAATGCGCCGAAGGGTTGGCACAAAGTGGCGGATGTTTCGATGCAAAGCAAGCATCCTGCCGATTTACGCCTCGCGTGATGGTGAAAGATAATTGGGATTGGTGTACAGGTGAATGTCGTTTACATGAACAAAAAAGCATTGATCCAAAAATTGCTTCGCGTATGGATGATGCATTTAGTGTAAAGGAGTCTGAACAGTCTACGGCTAATAAGGGTATTGCGAACTTTATGCTTTTCTCAAATAGTGGGTGCTATGACGGATCTCGTCTAAATTATAATGATAATTATAATGTTCAATTTGCCGTCGGTTCTTCTACGCATTCAAATTTGTCTGGTGATATAGTAATGAGTGCAGGTAAGCCGGTTATAGAAAGTTATCAAAATGCGTGTGATCCTAAACTTCGCGGCTCACATTTTCGACCTTGGATTGTGTATCAAGGCGCATTACAACTTGGTATATATAGCAAATAGCCCAATAATACCCCTCTTGACGTCAGAGGGGTATTATTGTATTCTTTCATAGTTGAAACTCGTTCTGGAAGGACGAGTTTCTGTTTTACTCACGTACAATTGAATATATGTCATCACATATCTCACAGGCCATTAAGCAAATTTGCGACGAAAAGAATTTATCATATGAAGCAGTTTTAGAAACGGTAGAAGCAGCTTTAGCGGCAGCATACCGCAAAGATTTTGGTACAAAAAATCAAAATGTAAAATGCCAATTTGATCCAGAAACATATGATGGAGCAACGGCTGGAATACGCGTTTTTGATGTTAAAACCGTTGTTGAAGACATGGAATTACCTCTCGATTATTTTGAACGTTTTGAAGCGGCGCATTTAGCAAAAAAGGAAATGCTTCGCGCTATGCCTCGTGAACAAGCAAAGGCAGAAGAAGCGAAAGAAATAGGCGGTGAATATGTATTTAATCAGAAAACAATGATCATGCTTTCGGATGCACGTGACATAAAGCCAGACGCTGTGATTGGCGAAGAAATTCGCGTTGAATTACATGTGCCTTCTGCATTTGGTCGTATGGCTGCTCAAACTGCTAAGCAGGTTATTATGCAAAAACTTCGTGAAGCAGAACGAGGTGTTATTTATTCTGATTTTAAAGATCGTGAAGGTGAATTAATGAATGTGACGGTACAGCGTCGTGAGGGACGCATTGTATTGATTGATATGGGTCGTGCGACTGGTATCCTATTGCCTGAAGATCAGATTGAATCTGAGCGCTATTTTCCTGGTACGCGTATTAAAGCTTTATTGCGTGAAGTTGCTTTAACTCCAAAGGGTCCAGAGATCCGCTTGTCACGATCTTCACCTGGATTAGTAGCAGCGATTTTTGCGCAAGAAATTCCAGAAATTGCAAATGGGATTGTTGAAATAAAAAATATAGTACGCGAGCCAGGTTCACGAACCAAGGTTGCTGTGACTGCGCATGATGATGCGATCGATCCAATCGGTTCATGTATCGGTCAACGAGGTACACGTATTCAAGCGATCATTCGTGAATTAGGAGGAGAAAAGGTGGATATAGTTTTATGGTCACAAAATGATATTGAATATATTTCTGCATCAGTGAGTCCTGCGAAAGTACTTAGTGTAAAATTGAATGCCGATACACACTTAGCAACTATACAAGTTCCATCCGATCAATTATCATTAGCTATTGGAAAGGGTGGTCAAAATGTACGTTTGGCTGCAAAACTATGTGGTTGGAAATTAACGGTTATTGAAGAAAGCGGACGTGTGGCAGCAGATTCAGAAGTCGGAGAAATAAAAGAGGTTGTAGATGAAACAAAATAATATATGCTTGCACTTTATGATTTAATTATTTTTCGGCCAATATTAAATTTACTTGTTTGGTTTTACAATATTATCCCAGGTAATGATATTGGATTGGCAATCATTGCAATGACATGTGTTATTTTTATTATATTATATCCATTTAAAATTTCACAAATTAAACAACAGCGCGCATTACAAGCGATACAACCAAAGATAGATGAAATTCGAAAACGATTAAAAGATGATAAAGAAGGTCAAGCAAAAGAGTTAATGGAATTATATAAGAAAGATAAGGTGAATCCAGCCGCATCTTGCCTACCTTTATTGGTACAGTTGCCGGTGATGATTGGGTTGTTTCAGGTTTTGCGAAGTGTTTTAGCTGCGAAAAGTTTGAATTTGTTGTATACCGTTGTTGCGAATCCTGGCATTGTGAATAATATGTTTTTGGGTATAGCGGATTTATCGAAACCAAATTATGTTTTGGCGATTTTGGCGGGTGGTGCACAATTTTGGCAATCAAAACAAATGATGGCTAAAAAAGGTGTGGTTACGCCGGTGCCGGTTGAAGTGGCAGGATCAAAACCAGCGGAAGATGAAAGTATGTCTACTATGATTAATAGTCAGATGATGTATATGATGCCGGTTGTGACTGTATTTATTGGGTTTTCTTTGCCTGGAGGGTTGGCATTATATTGGCTCGTTATGAGTTTATTAACGGTTGCGCAACAAGGATATTTGATGAGCAAACCTGTGCCGCCTGTGCAGACACCGCAATTGTAATAGTCGGTTTCGGCAGGATGCAGAAAATACAAGCTGATTGCTTGTATTTTTTATTGGTATATGTTAAACAGTAAAAGTTCATAGGAGGACAAAATGACAGATACTCGTTCATTCGAAAAACTTGTATTGGATTGTATGATGTATGCTGATGATAAAGGAACAATCATTCAAAAATCTTCTACACAGCTATCTTCCGTATTAGAGATGTCATTTGAAAAAGATGATATAAGAGTTTGGTTTCGAGCATTTGCTCAAGCCATGGGCAATGGTTCGTGTGATATACAGGTTCATAAAAATACAGAATTAGTTCTTCATGCAACTGGATCTTTTATGACCCAACCATATGATGTGAAAGAAAAAACATTTATACAAGGTGATTGGATTGAAAAAATTCCAACAAATCCTTGGAAAGTTCGATAACTCACTATGTGAGTTTTTTCATATAAAAAATGATGCATTTTTTTTGCAGGAGCGAGAAACGTGCGATTGATAGGGTTGCTTTTTTTGTATATAGGTGTTAAGAATATTGGGTTCTTTGGAAAGGAGACGTAGATGAGTGAAGATACTGACGTGGAAGAGTTGACCTTGAAGATTATGGATTTTGTGCAGAAAAATGGAAAGCAGGTAATAGTAAAGCAGGATGATTGGGGTGGAGTTGTTGATCATACGTATGAAGTAGATGAGTTGAAATTTTTTATTCGTTCACGTATATATCCTATTGCAGATAGTATCGTACGTTCCGTGTACATTATAAAGGCAAACTAGTGCTCAAAGCAAAATGTGAATTGCCTTATGCTGCAGTCGCTACGCTTTTCAAGCGTGGTGAATGGGAAAAACTTATACCCTCTTATTAGAGGGATTTTTTTTATAGTAGGATGAAGTATGCGGGGTATTGTTTGCATTATGATTGTCTACTATGTAGACTTGTTATGTTCTTTAAGGAGGTATAGGCATGCGATTAAAACATATATCAGAAAAATCTCTTGATAAACTTGTAAAAAAATTTGCAATCTTATGCAAAAAAAAGGGGATTGTA
>JAHFIO010000079.1 GCA_023246325.1 Candidatus Uhrbacteria bacterium
AGGCAATTCCAAAGTTTCTATCAATTTCATGGGAGGTGGCTCAACAATATCAGAAATTTTCGATGCTGACGTTGACGCTGACCGTCCATCCGAACTCCCCCAAAAATCAAAAATCACATCTTCTTTTGCAATACGCGCAGAAATCAAGATCGATGCCAAGGTATCATTTCGAAAACGAAAATCTGGTTTTGGATAATATATAGTTGCATCGGTTCCAGCTGGCTCATAATATCGAACTCGATATGAATGATTCTGCCTTTCTACAATAGGTAATCCACTAGACATCGCTCCACGAAATGCCGTGGTCCCAATCTGACATAGTCCGCCACCAAATTCCGGCTCAGTTGCATTCCCTTTTATAACCAACTCTGGCAACCACCCATTCACCTCATCAATCGTACCCAAGGTTTTTATCATAGAAAACTCTTCCCCTGGTCCAACTATATTCCCATTCACCTGTTTCACACCATGCGCAATATTCAATCGCCTATTTTTAGGCGAACCAGAAAAATTCGATTTACCCGTTCCCAATAATTCCCGTATTCCTAATCGTTCAGGATCCGTCCCCGCCAAAGTGCCCCGCGTCTTATGCACCTCTAAAACAAAGGTCGTCGTCGCAGGCCAATTCAAAGAAAAATCTTCAAAAGCCGCATTCGTATTCACTTCCCTTCCCTCAAGCCCTGGTACAAAAGATATAATTTTTTTATCCTTAACCACTAAATTTCCATTTTTTCCTTCTATCTCCAAACCATCTTTCAAAGCCAACGAATGCAATCCCTTCCCAAAGGCAACCGGATCCACAATCACATTCCAACCTCCATTCGTATTTGTAACCGCTACCCATCCTGCAAAAATAGATGCCGTTAGCGAAATGGTTTTTTCTCCATGTATAAAGTGTGGCAATGGTCGCTCTAAAAATTTCACTACATCTTCTTTCACACTTTTAATATCTTCACTTTTTATATTCGGCAGGATACGACGCTCAGACAATGCAATTGGTTTAAAATCTAAACTCTGCGCTTGTTTTTCGAATTCATTTAATGCAGGATCAGAAATCAACACAATGCCTGCACGTTCAGGTTTTATAGAAATTTTTGGTGGATCACTTGCTCGAATTTCTAACTCCGCATCCTGCACACTGACGAGATCTTTTTTTAATACGCTTTCTAATGCGCCCTTCATCCATTCACGGTCTATGGTTGATGTTGGAATAATCTGAACAGCATATGTACGAGCTAAAATAATATCATAGACATTTTGAATATGGTCATTTCCGCGACCAACGGAATAGGCACGATCAATCGCCGTATCAATATCATATTTTATGATATCGCGAGAAGCATCAGGATCAGTAGATACCGTTGTTGCATCTAAAACAATGGCACGATCATGAAAAGTAAAAGTAAATCCTTTTGTAATAATTGATTCAATTTTTTCAGAAACGACTTTTCGTGCATCATCTTTTGTTAAACCATCAAGATGTATATGTGCGATCGTTATGCCAGGATATATCCGATTGCTATACATTTTTTTATATAATTCTACGAGACCCCAAAGTATTAAAATACATATACCTATCAAAATACAGGTGGTAAAAAACCATGTAAAAAATAATCGAAACGGTTTTAATTTCTCCATTCTTACAGTTTACTCCTTTAACAAGGTATTGAGGAGATGGGTAGAAAGTTTTTGTCTCCCCGCATCTTCAGAACCAGGTACGGCGATAATAATGTTTACATCCTGCCCAATTTTTGGCGTCCCTTCACAATCCAAAATTCCACAAACAAAAAAATGCCCATTGGCAATTTCAATTTGTACTTTTTCATTTTCTATCTTGATAACTTTTCCTATAAGCATATTTCAGTATGTAACATACAAACAAAGACTAGAGCAATCCGCACCCAAGAAACCTATAAATAGGGATGTGCGAGTCCGAAGACCTGCGGCACCCTGCTAAGAGGTTCCATGCTTGTCGTGGACGCGGATTGCTATAGGCTTCGTTTGTATAAAGTATCCGCGATGAGACTGTAGTTATACCTTAAATATACCTGTATGTCAAGGAATTTAGGGCCAAATTTAAAAAAGGCTATATTAAGCCGTTTTTTTATAATTTTACTGAAAGTAATTGAGAAACACCGTCATCCCCCATAGTAATTCCGTATAATTCATTCGCTTTATTCATGGTTGCTCGATTATGCGTTACCACCACAAATTGTGTTTTATTTGCCAATGAATCGATAATATCCGCAAACTTACGCGAGTTTGCCTCGTCTAAAGCCGCATCTACCTCATCCAAAACAACAAATGGTGATGGATTTACAGCCATTATTGCACAAATCAAAGCAATGGATGTTAAAGCTCGCTCGCCCCCTGATAGTAAATTCACAGATTTTAATCTTTTTCCTGGAGGTGTGGCTTGAATTTCAATACCACCTTCTACCATTTCAATTTCTTCCCCTTCTTCACCTTCTTTTTCTACATCTTCTAATTTTAGGATACGTGCGTCACCACCATTAAATAATTTTTTAAAAAATACTCCGAATTCATGATCTAATTGTTTGAATGCCACGTCTGCACGTTCTTTAATAGTTTTATCTAATTCTGCAATAATATTTTCTAATGAAATAACCGCTTCTTTTAAATCTTGGGTTTGCGTATGCAATTCTTCAAAACGTTTTTTTGTTTCGTGATATTCTGTAATAGTTTCCGGTTCAATCCCCCCAATCCATTCTAATTGCGAACGCAGTTTATTCATTCGTATGCGCGATTCATCATCATTTCCCTGTATCAAGTTCTTTTTCGCAATACTATCTAAATCCTGTTCTAATCCTGGCGCAAATTGTCGAAGTTCATTAAAAAAACCTTGCTTTCTAGACTCTAGCCGCGCCATTTCTACCGATGCATCCGACAGTATGCGTTCTGTAGCCTGCACTTCATTGCGTTTCGAGCTTATTTTATGCTGCAAAGCAAATAATTCTTTTCTTCCTGCATCTTCTTTTGCATTCAATGCTGAAAGCGCTTTTTCTGCCTCAGTTATTTTCTCCCCTATATGCAGGATGCTTTCTGCGATTTGTTTTAATTCGGCATCAAATGAAGATATTTTTTTTATTTCACGAATTTCAGGTGCTGGACATTGTAATTTTGCAATTAAACTTGTACATTGAGTAGCTGCGGATGAAAAATTTTTATTTTGAAGTAACGTAAAAATAGACTCAATCTCTTCAATGATTTTGGAGAGTGGCAATGGTGACCATGTTGTATCATTTGAGACTTTAGCTACTTGGCTCGCTATTTCAATTTTTGATTCTAGTCGAATTTGCTTTTCACGTACTATACTTCGCTCATCACGTAATGCGTCTAAGGCTGAACGCGCTTTTTTTTGTTGCTCTGAAGCAGACTCCGCTTTTTCTAATGTATGAAATTCACTTTCTATTTTTTCTGCCTCTTGTGTCTTACTTTCTAATTCACGTTTTACTTTAATTACTATATCGGACGCTTTAATGAATCCTGCTGAAATCTGATTCCAGGTTGAACCAAAATATTGGTGTTCAATAGACTTCAATTCAGTTTCTAATGCCTCACGTTGCTCCAATCTTTTCGCCTGTTTTTCTAATGAAGCAAGCCGTGGTTCAATCTCGCGCAATAACATGTCAGCTTGTTTTATATTTTCTTCTGTTCCTTCAAGTTTCACAACAGATGCATGTCGTTTTAATTGGAAAGGTCGAAGTCCCGCTGCTTCATCAAAAAATTCTTTACGCTCGGCGGGGGTAGAGACAAGCACTGCATCCACCATGCCTTGGCCAATGACAGAATATGTTCTCTGACCTATTCCACATTGCGCAAGCAACATCACCACATCCGTAAGACGAACTTGTTTTTTATTTATTTCATATTCGGATTGACCGTCGCGATATAATCGACGCGAAATCAAAACTTCTGGCAAATCGATGTCGGAATGACCGTCATTTTCCAAAGTCATATGCACTTCTGCAAATCCCGAACGTGGTTTTTTTGGCGTTCCAGAAAAAATAACATCTTCAGATTTTTTACTTCGAAGCAATTTTAAACTTTGCTCGCCCATTACCCATCGTAATGCATCTGCAATATTTGATTTACCAGATCCATTC
>JAHFIO010000007.1 GCA_023246325.1 Candidatus Uhrbacteria bacterium
ACTAAATCATTTCGCCAATGTCCGGACGGTGGTCCATATACAGGCAAAAAGAAAAATACGCTTACCAGCAAAATAGGGAGTGAGATTAAAACCGAGGAGAGGTATGCTAAAACGCTGAATTGTTTAGCGGGTACGTATTTGATTACTCCCTCCCACGCTTTCCAACAAATCGCTGTACCCGTACCAAGAATATAAATCCATGAGAAATGGATAAGAGTTGGAGTTGAATCTGCGATTGCTGGCAAACTATTTGTAATACCCGCGATGCTTGCAAGAATTATGTTAAATGCGAATGCGAAAAAAAGCGTGCTTGGACGTATATTTTTGAACATGTTTGAACTCCTTTTGAATGTACTATAAATAGATTGACATCTATTTCAGTGTTCCGTCAAATGAGAAGCTTAAATTCAAACCGTGATCCCATCAAACAATATCGGCTGGCATGGTATATGCTTCACGCATAATGCCCAAACCCGCATTATTGGCATTACCCGCACCACAATCTTCGTATTGACCACCGGGGTTATTGCTTGGTGGAACCGTTACTCTTATTTGACTTTGATTATTACTCCCACGATATATCTGTATTCCCATTGCTTTTGCGATATATCTAGACACGGCTGAATTAAAAACACCATTCATACTTCTATCGCCTTTATTTAATGATGTATATGTTGGTTCTATGAACACGGCGGGCTTACCATCTGATGTTTTTACCATTTTAATTATGGATCTTGCGATACTTGCCTCTAAAAGCATTTGTTCTGGTATGCTTGATTTTACTGTTTCAAAACCTTTTTGAGCAATCTCTTCTTGAATATCCTCTGGCAATTTATTCAAATCAATCAAAAATGATACCTTGGTATGCGCATCACCTACATATCCACCTAGCGCACAATTCCACGAAGCACTTCCCTCATAGTTTTGACATGAACCGCATCCTGTTGGATATTTCCCTGCCTGTAAAAGCATTTGCGGGCTATCCGTTATCATCATAACTAATTTTCTTTTTCTAAATATTTGTTCTCGATCAGGCAGAACAGCTTGCATATTTTCTAGATCTTGAACAAAGGTAAGATTATCTTTGAAATATTTTTTTAAATTTTCGAAGGTTATAGACAGAGCATCACTTGAGGCAGTTGTTAGTGATAATTTGTCTTGTGCAATAGTTTCTGCATCTAATTGCTGTAATAATAATAGATCTTTAAGTATTTTTAATTCATTTAGTTTATTACGCAATACCGTGGGATTTTTTGCTTGTGGATCTATATCATATTTTTTACATATATCACTTTGAAGTGCTTGAGTTGTTTCTACGGTAATAGACTGTATAGTTTGAGCGATATTTTTTTCAAAATCATTTCCTATAAATGTTTGTGCATCTATAAATTTTTCACCATTTTTTTCTGCTTCTGTATACATGTCTTTCATCTGTGAAAATTGTTCTTTAGAAATATAATTTTCTAAAAATTGAAGTGCATTTTTTGTTTTAGCGTTTATTGAAATTTGTTTTTTCTCTGTAAATAGTTTATATGCGTTTTCTAATTTTGGAAGTATGCTTTGTCGTTCAATAGCTTGTAAATTTTGAATATCCGTTTGTGCTGACGTAATAGCTTTTTGGATGATAGTGTCGCGATTCTCTGGATTTGAATCACTTTCTCTACATACTAAATATAATTGTTGCTGTATAAACGCATATTTTGGATCTGAAACAACAGCGCCATTAAAAATATGCCCTTCTCGAATAGAGCCCTCTATGAAATTCTTTATTTTCTTGGGTTTATCATCTGGAATTGCATCCTCAATAGTATCTTTTACTTCCACGAAATGATTTTCTTGCCATATGGTGCGTTCGTATGAATTCAAGTGCCCTATTTGTTCTTTTTTGGTAGGATTATTTTGCGTTTCATATCGCCACACTTTCCATTTTTCATATGCGGGCGGATCCATATGAATAACCATTTCTGCAAGATATGAAATAATTTTATTATTCCCTTCCACGCGCATTTTTTCAGCGTACACAAAAATTGGCTCGAGTGTCCCCCACTCTTCCCAAAGTTTTGATATAGTTTCTATATGTATTCTTTCATCTGGTAACATTTCTTTTATTTTATTCGTTGCGATAAGTTTTAATTTTTCATTAATACCTGTGAGTGAAATGTGTTCTGTACGTAAAATATCTAGAACATTTGTTTTTATTTGTTCATCTGGCTTATTCGTAGAATCTAAAAAAGTGAGCGTTGTGAGAATAGATGATATATCTTTTGCATTTTGCTCATTCGTAAAATCTAAAGTAAGAATTTTATTTTGCATCGCTGCTATGATTTCTTTGGAACAAGACAGTGCATTGACTATACTGAAAAGTAGCTTATCTTTCATTGCTGTTGATTTATGAGAAGAATATAATCCATTGAATTTTTTTAATACTTCAACGCGTCCATTCGAGAATGCCCATAAAGTTAAAAATATATTTTCTGGCACTGCGGGATATTGTTCATTCTGCACCTTTTTTGGTGATTGTTTATTTTCAATAAATTCCATAAATACACCATCAAATTGTTCTATGGATTTTTTTCGTAAATCAGCACTTGAAATTTGTAATATACTTTTAAATAAAAGTAAATCTTTAGAATTAAATTTAGATTTTTTTGTTTGAATATCATTCAAAATGTATTGTCTTGTTTGTGGGGGAAATGGCGTATTGTTATTTGTTGCGATTTTTTTTAGTATCAGCGTGCGAACTCGTGGGTCTAGGTCTTCAACAAAAACAAGATTCAATAATTGTTCATTAGTCGTTTGAGTATTTATGTGTGTGAGGGTACGCAATGCTAGCTCTTGCATTGATGTAAGTCCAAGCACCCCTTGTTTTTCATCTTTATTTTTAGAAATTTTGGGTCTTTCTTTTAATATATTTGCAAAGTATGTCGCAATATCCACATCACCATTTTTTGCTAATTCAGCTAAAGCTTGAGCTGCCTTTTCTGTTATTGGTGAGCCTTTTTCTTGTGCATAGCCCAATAATTTTTGCTTAATTTCTACATATTTTTCCGGATCTTTTATATTCTGTACACCAAGAATACCTAATAATAGTATTTTTTTTAACTTTGCTTCTTTTGATAAATTTGTTGACGTATCATTTTCTAAAGATTGTAATTCATTTTCAAAGAATTCAATACAATGAAATATAGTTATTACACGCTTATATTCAGCAGCGTGTTGATTTTCTTTTTTAGAAAAATGTTTTTGTAGTTGTTCGTGAGACGGCTGTACATCAATACTTGTAAATCTATATGGATCATCCAATGTATTTTGTATATAAATATCTAATTGTTTTTCAGTAAAAAATGGTTTCCATTTTTTAAAATCAGAAGCTATCATTGAGGGGATTTTTTGAATCGCTTTAACAATTAAAGCATTTTTTGATTCTTCATGTAAATTGTTTAAAGCATTAAGATTAAATTCAAACATGATAGCGTTATATTCAAGTTGAGTTTCTAAAATAATTTGTAAAATTTCTGAACTGGTAATTTCAGGTAAATTATATAATTTTATATTAGATAAACAAGATTTTTTTCCATTGGGTATTTCAAGAATTTTTTGTATAAATTGTAAACGATTTTCTTTAGTCCAATTTTCTGCGCTATAGTAATCCGATGCTGATAAAAGTAAAATTTCTGGTGCACTTTCTATAAATGTTTCTAAAAAAAACTTATATTTATCTTCATCAGGATATTTTTCATATACATCATAAAAATTTGATCGTATTTTACCTGGCAATATCGCAAGTCCGGGAAAACCATCTTTTAATTGTCTATAAAATAAAATTTGATTTTCAATATTTTTTTTATCAATTTTTTCAAATGCATTTACTATCTTATCAGTTAAAACATCATATCGCATTGTAAAGTATATACCTTCTAGTTGTGCGCGTTCTTTTAAAACCATTAGTGCATTTGCATTTTCTATAGGCGATTCATCAAATGAGTTTGTAAGTAGTTCTTTTTGAACGTCAATGTATACGCGTATAAATCCTTTTTTGATTTCTTGAATTTCTTTTTCTGTTGATTTTTCATGGTCAGAGTCAGGCTCCCAACTCTCTATTGTTTGTATATACATTTCAAATGCCTTTTCTGGGGATTGTATTGCGATTTTATTTAAAGCTTCTTTAATACATTCTTTACGAAAATCTTTTATTTGAATGCAAAGCTGAGCATTTTTTGATTGTAAAAAACTTTCAGGATCAAGAATAACTATTTGCCGTATATTATTAGCAATACTTATCATAGATTGTTTTTCAGATTCTGAAGCATCTTCGAATAAAATTTCATTCATTTTTCCATTTTCGTCAATAAATTTTGATGCCAGTCTCTGTAACATATCTGCAAATTCAGATAATTTTTGCCATTTTTCTGATAGCGGACCATCGCCATTCTCCGTTTCTGTATAATCGAAATATGCTGCCAATTTTGGAAATTTTTTTAATAATAAAACTTGTTCAGGCAAAAAAGGATTTTGAGGATTGTGCGAATCTTCAGAATGTACTTGCAAATCCTCACCACGCTTTGTAACCGGCATTTGATCTTCACTATTTGGATTGTGTGGCATAAAAATTGTGTAAAATAAGAGTATTACTAGTATACTTGCACAAGTCACATATTTCAATTATTATCCTGAATAGTTATCAAGTAACAACAAGCCTGGGCAATAAATGGAGTGAAAACAAAATACCGAGCCCACAAGGCGAGGTAAGCGAGCGTGGCGAGCAGAGCATCACGCAAACACCGTAGGTGGGTGCGTGATGTAGCGCTCGCTAAACGCGAGCATGGACGGTTAGCTCAGCTGGTTAGAGCACTTCATTTACACTGAAGGGGTCAAAGGTTCAAATCCTTTACCGTCCACCATGAAAAAAAGGGCCAGCCGCTAATGCCTGACCCTTTTTCTGTTGACAAAATCCCCTATATAAGCTATACTGCATTCGTTCCTGAAAAACCGTACCATTGACAGTAAAAAAGAGGAAATAATGACTAGTTTCACACATACAATGGGAGACAAACTACAGGGCTTTCTACAGAAGCAGCGGGAAGTCGAAGCTCGTAAAATCGAGGAAGAACAAAGAAAGCAGGTGGAAAGAGAAGAAAAAACATGGGCGAGCATGATCACAGCACCTGATGGAAGAAGTATTTCCATCGAACTGAAAGATCCAAGTCTTGAAAAACTTGATCTCGAATTCGAAAAAGAAGCAGTCGATGCATATGCATATGGCAAAAGTTTCGACGTACGCATCCTGCCTGACGGGCAAGATAATACGCAGAACTTTCTGAAGCTCGCTCGTAAGCACTATCTATTACCGCAGAACTTTCGAAATTCGGTAACAGGTCGAGCTCTCATGGCAATTTTTTGGACATCGGCAAGTTTGCATGCACCAGATCGTGAAGGAATGGGTTACCGTGCTACCTTCGGTGCACATGCACAACACGAACTCACGCAAGTGCTATACACGCTCGACATCGAAGAGCAACAGCGTTTCTTTTCTGCATGGAAAGATGCTGACCTTGGTCGCGAGTGGGCATTCACGGTGCGTGGTGCCCAGGCCGCAGCCTCTCTCGCACGCGCCCTGTATATGCTAGGTGTAGCAATCTCACTCCCCGTGCCATATATCGATTCGAAGTATTCAATCGATTTGCTATTTCAGATAAAGTGCAAGGCTGTGTGTTTGCAAGTAAAGGAATATGTTTCATCCAATCCAGAACAGCGGATCACGGTATACTACGGTGAGAACGAAAGTGTTGGATGGAGTGAATTCAAGGCCGAACAACTTCGTGTTTTGAAAAATATTTCTTCTTTCGGCAAGAGACATTCTTTGGAATGTATTCCAGTGACGATTTCAGTTCCTCTGCCAACTACATCGCCGTACTTGCCAAACATGGAATTGATAATGAAGCATCTGCGAAAGTTTATTCAACGGGTAGAGGATGATAATTCGTAAAAGATCGTAATCGGATATAGCACGCTCGCGTTATATCCGATTTTTTTTATACAAAAATTGCTACTCGCTCACTTTAGATATAAAGTGTCTATCATTTTATGTTTTTTTCAAATTATTAATACAAATAAAAAAAACCAATTACGCGATGAGATGTGCCGCTTTGGAGCAAGTGATTGCGTAGACGTACATAAAGTACGGCGAGCAATCACGATGCGAAAAGTGGTACAGATCGCGCGTAATTGGATTTTTTTTGGTGCTCAGGAGAGGACTCGAACCTCCACAGGGTTGCCCCCGCCGCCACCTCAAGGCGGTGCGTATACCAATTTCGCCACCTGAGCGCAATATAATTATTTTGACAATGTACCATGTACATCGATGGGTTTCAAGCCCCCAGTAGAACCTGATCCTGCCGAAACCAAACGGCGACGTCCAGTTATTACACGCAATCGTGCTTTTAAAATGTCTAATTGAAACTTCTTTCCATTCACAGAAAAATTATCCGCTAAAACATCAACAGGCTCTTGCGAGAGAATACTTCCCCCACGCATTAAAATTCTTGTCTCTGGCATTTCACCCCTATTCCAAAATCGTGACTTAGAATTTGTCTGTGGTTTAATCACGACTTCCAATAATCCATCCTTCGCATCTGATAAACCTAATGCACCACTCGATACATTCCCTAAATTTCGTATACTGATGCTTCCACCAAATTTTGCAGACACACGATACTTCCCCTCTATTTCCACAACTGCGCTTGTACGAGGCAAACAAACTTCCGTTAAAAAATATCTATCATCTAATTTACCAATGTCTAAAATTTCTATGGATCGCGCGCCCAATACATCGCATGCCTCTACACCTTGTGAAATACCTAATAATTTTCCCATATCTTGTGGTGCGCACATAGGAATATACCCAACGATAACATCCAAATCTGGCAAAAACCACATCACGCGCTCTAGCGTTCTATCATTTCCTACAATAACAACCGTACTTCCCACCTGTCCTTTTATCATACCTTCAACTAAATCTTTTGGATTTCTAAATAAAGTAAGGCGCCCTATCCTGCCCTGAATATCCAATGTTGCTAATCGTTGTTCAACATTCGATAAAAGCCTTTCGTACTTTTTGTCCGATAAAAATTCATCGTAAATGAAAATATAATTTCCTTTGTGCACATTTATTCAGCTACACGTTCGGTTGCAGTCGCTCCAACAGAAATTTTTCCATCCATCATAGCACCCGCCTCAACCGTCACGGTTTCACATGTGACATCGCCAGATATGCGAGCGGTAGATTTTATTTCCAGACGCTTTTTTACAATAACCGAACCGACAATGCTCCCAGCAATTATTGCATCATCCGCGGATACTTCCGCTTTTAACTTTGCTTCTGCTCCAATATGCAAAGTTCCTTCCGCTGTCACATGGCCCGTCACATCTCCTTCAATAGTAACATCTCCCTGTGCAATAAAATCTCCCTCCACTCGAACGCCGCGCGCAATGATAGTTGTTCCTTCATGGTGTGATGGCATAGAATTGTCTAATCGATTGTTTGAGAATAAAGACATACGTAGATAGGCTATATGGTGCGTTGTATACAAGTCAAATCCTATTTTTTATCCTTTCCAAAAAATTTTGATGCTACATATACATACGATACAAGCGTCAAAACACAGAGCACCACAATTCCTATCGCAAGCTCAGGAGATATTCGAGACATACTACATCTCCTCTGGCAACGAAATGCCTAAAAGTTCTAATCCTGCTGACAAGCAATCACGCGCAACCGTTACTAATTGCAAACGTGTTTTTAAAACTTCTCCGGTCGAGTCCAATACTTTCACATCGCGATAAAATTCATTAATTCGCCCACTCATGGTGATGCACCAATGCGCAATTAAAGACGGGCGTAATTCTTCTGCTGCTTTTTTTACTACGGCAGGATACGTACTGATACACAATGCAAGATTTTTTTCTGCAGGTTCATGCAAAACTGAACTTGTATCTTTCATATTTGCTTCAGTCGCATTCCATCCTGCTTTTTTAAGAATGGCACTCAATCGAGTGGCAGAATATTGCACATATGGACCCGTATCACCATCAAATGACAATGCCCGTTTCAAATCAAAAATAAATATTTTCTCAACATCTTGTTTTAACATGCTAAATTTTATTCCACCAATGGCAAGACACCAAGCCGTATGTGTTATTCGACCATCCACCCAATCTGGATGTCTCGCATGCGTTTCTTTGGTTGCGAATTCCACTACATCATCTCGCAATGACTTCCATGTTACCGTATTCCCCTCGCGCGATGACATAGCGCCTGTTGCCAATTTTACAACTTCATACCCTACATATTCTAAAGGCAATTCATATCCCATCAAAATCAATACTCGAAATAATTGCTTGAAATAAAACTCTTGTCGCTTATCTACAATATGTAAACTTTTTGATACGTTAGGAAAATCTTTTTCTTTTTGGACCGCGAGTGCAAGATCTTTTGTTGCATATAATGACGTGCCGTCAGATTTTCGCACAACAAACGTTCCAAGTTTTTCTTCTTCAAGATCAACAATGATTGCTCCTTGGCTTTCTCGTGCAATTCCTTTTTTGAGTAAAATATCTACCATGTTTTGACCTGCATCAGCCACATCACTTTCATAATACATTTTGTCTAATTTCACACCCAGCTCTTGAAAAATAGTGCTAAATTCTCCGATACACCAACGCCGCGTTTCAAGCCATACCTTATTCCATCCAGGTGCATGTGTTTCCAGTTTTTTTTGTACATCTGAAACCTGTAATTTCCAATCTGGATTCTCTTCGAGAAGTTTTGTTGATTCTGTATATAATTTTCCTAGATACGTTGCTGTTCGATCTACTTTTGGAATTGTATTCAAAATAGCGTCAGCTTTTTCAATATCTAATGTATTCAAAACTGTGTCTATCCATACTTCATCTTTTTTCTTCTTAGGTTGTGAAATACTATTTGCTTTTTCACGAACTAAAAACCATAAACACTTTGATACATGCGCACCCACATCTCCTTGATAACTGACTGGTATGGTTTTATATCCAGTTGATTTTAGAAGACGGTCCAAACTAGACCCGATCAACAGATTTCTTACATGCCCAATATGAACTTCTTTATGCGTATTCGGTTGAGCATATTCAAGCATAATGGATTTTCCTTTTCCAGTTGTATGTATACCAAATTTTTTTCCCGCACGAACCACATCCTGAATAATACGTGCGATAAATTCACCGGATAGTAATGTGATATTTATATATGGACCGGCCGCCTTTGCAAAATCAACCGTGTGATCTTTTTGTATTTCTTTTTCAAGTTTTTTTGCTATATCTACAGGGGAAACTTTTTTTTCTTTTGCCACAGCAAAACAGCCAAATGCGATATCTCCTAACTGTACATCTGGCGGTATAAGCAAGTCCGTAACCTGAATATCCATTCCGACTATATCGGAAATTTTTCTCGCTACATGTAGCAATATAACATCCCAAGAATAAGAAATCATACAAATTTTGCAAAAAATCTTTTTCCTTTTTGGAGGATGTCCCCCGTACGAATACTATGGTCTATTTTTTCTACCACTTCGTTATTTACACGTACAGCCCCTTGCTCTATTTGTCTTCGTGCTTCACTTTTTGATGTCACAAGATCCGCAAGAATCAATGCATCTACAATAGTCATGGGTTCTGAAATATCAAAAACAGGAATATCATTTGGTATTTCTTGTTTTTGATGCACGGTATTAAAATGTTCTGCGGCTTCTTGTGCAGCATCTGCATTCATAAGCGTCATTACGATTTCTTTTGCTAATTGTTTTTTGAAAGTCATGGGATTTTCTCCATTGGCCATTTGTTTTTCATAGTCACGTATCTCTTCCATAGGCACGCTTGTCGCTAATTCAAATCCTGCCGAAATCATACCGTCCGTCCAGCTCATCACTTTGCCATACATATCATTTGGTGAATCAAATAAAGACAACATATTCCCCTCAGTTTTACCCATTTTCTTCCCCGTATTGTCAGTCAATAATTTGCATGTCAACACGCATTTTTCTTTATGCAAAATTTCTTTCATAAGCGTACGTCCTGCCAACATATTAAATGTTTGATCATTCCCACCTATTTCAAGATCCACATTCAAAGCAACGGAATCATACCCTTGCATAAGTGGATATAAAAATTCATGCAAATAAATTGGTTTATTTTCTTCTACTCGTTTTTGAAACATGTCACGCTCAGCCATTTGTTGCATGGTGAAATGTGATGCGAGTTCAACCACTTCTGCAAATGTCATATTCGCAAGCCATTCAGAATTGAATTTTAATTCAACAGGATTCGGTCCATCGAAATCAATAATATGCTCCGCTTGTTTTTTATATTCCTTGCAATTTCGTAAAACTTCTTCGCGTGTTAATTTTGCACGCGCTGCACTTTTATCAGTTGGATCACCAATCATGGCAGTAAAATCACCAATCAACATAATACAGCGATGCCCCAGTCTTTGCATCTCCGCAAGTTTTTTTAAAGTAATGGCATGTCCAAGATGTAATGTAGGTCCGGTTGGATCGAATCCTGCATATACCGTAAGTCGCTTGCCAGAATGTAATAACGCTTCCAAAGCGGCAGGATTCGGATAAATATTTTCTACGGATCGATATAGAAGATTTTGGATTTCTTGAGACATATTGGCTTAATGCTATCGGATATGCGAGAAAAGAGCAATAAAAAGCCCTGAAATACATCAGGGCTGCAAGAGCTTAATTCAACCTTCTTGGATCGGTTATTGGTGCTGGAACCTCAGATCGTTCTTGCGCTCGAATAAGATCTGCATATACTCCATTTTTTCTCATCAAATCTTCATGCGTGCCACTTTCGATAATTTTGCCAGAATCCATTACAAGAATACGATCTGCTCGTCGAACTGTAGAAAGGCGATGTGCAATAATGATCGCGGTGCGACCGCGACTCACAGTTTCCATCGTTTTTTGAATTTCTCTTTCACTAAATGAATCTACAGAAGACGTAGCTTCATCAAAAATCAGAACGGGTGGCGCAAGCAACATAGCACGTGCAATACCAATTTTCTGTCTTTGTCCACCACTTAAACGCATCCCTTTATTTCCAACAAGCGCATCATATCCATTTTCGCATTTCTGAATAAACGTATGCGCATCTGCAGAGGTAGCTGCAGCAATAATTTCTTCTCGTGTCGCTTGCGGATTCCCATATGCGATATTTTCTGCAATCGTCAAATCATATAATTCCACTTCTTGCGGAACATATCCTATCCGACGTCGCACAGATTCAAGTTTCATATCACGAAGATCAACCCCATTCACCCGTATAGATCCATTTTGCGGATCATAAAATCTCATCAGTAATTTCACAAGTGTAGATTTACCAGACCCCGTATGACCAACAATACCCAACGTTTTTCCATTTTCGATGGTTAATATCGGAATAAAAAGGTCATGTGCCAAACCTTCCCCCACCTGCTGTTTTGGATATCTGAATCGGAGATTAGTGATAAGAATATCTTGCTTATTTTCTTGATCACGTGGAACCGTATCAATATCGAATGTCGGATCTTGAATCGGATTTTTTTCTAGAAGAATTTCCGTTAATGTTGACACAGGTTCAATGCATTCAGTCGCACGTGTATAAATTCCACCAATGCGATAGCAAGATGCGAATAAGCGTTCTGACATGCTCACAACAAACGCCATGGTCCCAACACCGAATACGTGATTCCACATTGCATAGGCGGTAAAACCAATAACGGTTATTCTACTGAAATTCAAAATAGTATTACACCAAGCATCTGCAGCCTCACTCATTTCATGTTCATAATTAATGAGAGATTGAAAGCGCGTACATTCTTTTATATTATGAGCGTGTTCACGTTTTTCTTGTGCGAATGATTGTGTGGTGAGAATATTTTCAAGACATTGGCTTTCATGCGCAGTAATATCCTGCCCAAGATCATGACGTTCTTTTCGTGTTTTTTGTGTTTTACGAGTAAATCGAATGCGAATAATTCCAAGTGCGCACATAGTACTCAGCACAATGCATGCAGATCGATAATCGATATACATAAGAATTGCGAGTGCGGTGAGCGCTTGTCCAAGGATAGGAAAAAAATCATGTAGCGCCATGTACACGCCATCGATGAGTTTATTTATTCCGCGAATCACTTTTCCAATCAAACGTCCAGAGTTTTCTCTTTCATGAAAAGAAAGTGGAAGTGACAACATTTTTTTTAATAATGCAGGATTCAATTCCGCATCAATTGCATTTCCTACTTCACGAATATTTTTATCTTTCGCTTTTTTCACAAACATAATAACGAAAAGGATGATGAATGCAGCAAATAATTTTTGCATAATTATTTCTGATTTTCCACCATGCACAAGATCGTCAAGAATAGTTGCAAAAATAAACGGCTCAACGAGCGTGAGTGCTTGAAATACAAAAATCCATGCTATGGAAATTTTGATTCGTTTTTCATATGGGAAAAGAAGAAAGCGGATGCGTGAGTAAAATGAGTTGGATTCCATGTATCCTCTTCCGTTTTGTTGTCGAAGGGTCTTATCCTGCCATATGGCTGGATATTAAAAATATACGATATCTGTAATTATGTCAATAAAAAATCGCTATGTGAGTAACATAGCGAAAAACGCGTTAACACGAGGTCGTTTTACATCCAAACCCATATGCGTATCACGACGATATGAATGCCAATCCTGCGCGTCAGTATACGTGCAAGGTGATGTCTGTACCATATCGATGGTAGGTTGCTTCACACCCTCTTCACGCAATTGATGCGCGATAATAGATTTCAAATCAAGTAAATATTTTCCCTGTTCATTTTTTCTGACAGAAAATAACGTTGCGGCAGGATACGCATCACGAAATGCATCTGCGATATCTTTATTGACTTCATATTTCTCAGCACTAATTCCTGGGCCGATGATGGCACGAAATTTTGATGGATGTGTGCCCGAATGTCCAGAAAGAACAAGAACTGCTCGACGAACAATATTAAGCAAGGTGCCATGACGCCCACTATGAACAAGCGCAATTGCTTTTTTTACCGGGTCCACTATAAGAACCGGAGGACAATCCCCGCCTGTTACAACGAGAATAGTAAGCGGATCAAGCGTGCAGAATCCATCAATACCCGCATGGAATACTGGCCCACCTTTTACATTTCGATCCGACAAACCAAAATCCGGATCACTCAGAAGCGGCTCAACGACACGAACAAAATCTCCTTGTACCGCCTGCGCAATATGAACTGTTCCATATTCACGACGCAAGGTTTCATATTCGCCTTTTTCATTCTTTGTTGGCAGAATGACGCGAGGAACACATGGAAGAAGAATTTTTCTCAATTGAAAAAAATAATTCCAACCAGCACGACGATAAAAATCGGTGTTTGATTCATGAGCGTTTGGAAACGGAACTGCATAATCGCCATCTTGAATGGTAGACGCAAAGAATGCGCAAAAATCATTCTGAAAAAGTGTTTTCATGTGTATATCCTTTGTAAAAGATCTACTAAAAATGTAACGAAAAATGAATACTTTGTCAATCTACATATGTGCCTGAAGCGATGCCACCTTCGCCTGTGCGTCATCATATTTTTTTTGCATATCGGCACGAATTTTTTCTGGTGCCTTGGACATGAAGTCGGTATTTTGAAGTTTTGTTTGGAGTGAAGCGCAATACGCCTCCGCATCCTGCAATTCTTTGGCAAGTTTTTCTTTTTCTTTTACAATGTCTATAGTTTTTTCAATTATCATACCGATACGTATACGACCCGACTGGGTTATAATGCATTCCACGGGAAGAGATGTGGCACACGTTATATGCGATGCACGTGAAAGATGTTGAATGATATGTACTTGTGATTCAACTATTGTTCGCACTGTGTCATCACATACAAGTGTAAACTCAACCAATTGTTTTGGTTCAATTTTTTGTTCAGCACGAAGTCTGCGCATATCAGTTATGAGTGTTCGAATGATTTCAAAATCGTCAGCAGGATTCGTTCTTTGAGAAATGGGCCACTCCGCTACTATTAATTTCCCTGGAAATTTTGCCAAACCCCAAACATATTCTGTTACAAATGGCATAAAGGGATGCCATAAAATGAGAATTGTTTTTAATATATTTTGCAAAATGAGTTCTTTACCTTTTTCTATTTTTGCAATTTCAAGATACCAGTCAGCGAGGTCATTCCATGTAAAATCTCGAAGTTCTTCTCCAGCGGATGAGAAATCATATGTAGAAAGTTTTTTGGTAACAGATTGTGTAATGAAAGAAAGACGAGAAAGAATCCACGTATCAGCCAAGGTATTCTCTTTTTCCTCATGTTTCATATCAGGTGCAGATATAAGAATATACCTCGAAATATTCCAAAGTTTATTGGTGAAATTACGAAATCCAGCTATTTTTTCTTCAGATAATTTTACATCCTGCCCTGGAGTACCGCCCAATAATAAAGATAATCGAACCGCATCCGTCCCATATTTTGGAATCAAATCTAAAGGATCTAAAATATTCCCTAAAGACTTTGACATTTTTCTTCCCTGCTCATCGCGTACAAGCCCGTGTAAATATACATGTCGAAATGGTACTTCGCCCAAAACATATGAAGACATTAAAATCATACGTGCCACCCAAAAAAATAAAATATCATAACCGGTTTCAAGTACTGCAGTTGGATGATAATCTCGATGCTCTTCCCACATTTTTTTGTTTGGCCAACCTAATGCAGAAAACGTCCACATGCCAGAAGAAAACCAGGTATCAAGCGTATCCGTATCCTGCACCCAATCAGCGCCAGGTGAAATATCAGAAACGCGCATTTCCTGCGCATCACCTTCACCGCGATACCATACAGGTACACGATGCCCAAACCAAATTTGTCGGGAAATGCACCAATCACGTAAATTATTAATCCAATTAAAATAAATTTTATCAAAGCGATCAGGAATAATTTTTACATCTCCACTTTCTACGGCATGAATCATTAATTTTTTTAATGTCACTTTTTTTCCATCTTTCAAAAATTCTTTGTTCACACGTACGAACCATTGTTTCATCGGTAATTGTTCAACGATTGCTCCCCCACGTTCTGCAATGGGTAATTGTTGTGTCACTTCTTCCTTTTTCTGCAGAATATGATCTGCGTCTAGAGATGCGATTATTTTTTTACGAGCATCTGGTATGGATAATCCTGCATAATCTGATCCTGCCGAATCAAGCATGCGAGCATCAAAACCTATGACTTGGATGGTAGGTAAATCGTGACGAGCTGCAATGTCTGCATCTATCATCGAATGCGCAGGAGTAACACCAAGCGCACCCGTACCAAAAGTCGGATCCACGGCAGAATCAGCGATAATTTTAATCGATAACTTTTTTCCACAAAAAGTTGGTGTAAAAGTTTGACCTATATATTGCGTATATCGCGCGTCATCAGGATGCACGGCCACTGCTGTATCGCCAAACTTTGTTTCAGGGCGTGTCGTTGAAATAGCTATGGGGAAATTTTTATCATATGTGAACGTAATAAGTGATGCAGTTGTTTCTTTTGTGTTCACTTCATCATCAGAAAGGGTGGTTTGAAATTGCGGATCCCAATGTACTAAACGAAATCCACGTTCAATGATTCCATCATCAAACATCATTTTAAAAACTTCATACACAGCTGCATTACGATCCGCATCAAATGTATATCGTTCGCGCGACCAATCACAACTTGAACCCATTTTACGAACCTGAGCATTAATGATGTTTTTTGACTGTTCAGCAAATTCAATAACTTTTTCAAGAAATTTTTCTCGCCCTAATTCTACACGTGGATTTTTTATTCCTTCATCTATAAGTTTTTTTTCTACACGCACTTGTGTTGCGATCGCCGCATGATCAGTACCCGGTATCCATACCGTTCGTTTTCCGCGAAGACGTTCGAAACGTATAAGCAGGTCTTCAATCGCGAGCATAACTGCATGACCCATATGCAAGGTCCCGGTTCGATTTGGGGGCGGCATCATAATACAATATGGCTCCCCCGCCTGATTTCGTTCGGGCAAAACATCCGGATTAAAAACACCAGACATTTCCCATGCTGAGTATATCGCA
>JAHFIO010000008.1 GCA_023246325.1 Candidatus Uhrbacteria bacterium
GCGTTCATTGGGTTTAGATCCTGTGGTTATAGCGGCGTGTGAGGAGTATAATAATACATTGATTCATGCACAGGGGTTGGATGTACAATGGTCGGTAGGTTCACCTGAACGAAAATGATAGCATATATTTGTCGATATATGGGTTTAGATCGTGAACGTTGTGTACGTGAATTTTGGCAATTATTTCGATTTTGTATTGTTGGTGGTTTGTCTTTTGCATTGTATGCAGGATTGTATGCACTGTTTTCGCGTGTATTTTTTGTAGGCGTGAATAGAACTATATTAAATTTTTGCGCGAATGTATTGGCTGCTATACCGAATTTTTTAGCTCACCAAAAATTTACATATAAAGCGAAAGAATCGGCAGGATTAGGCTTCAATTCGGATATAGCGCATCTGCAAAAATATAGCATGGTTTTACTCTCGGGTATGGCTTTAAATTCGGCAGGATTTTGGATTGGACATGAACGTTTATACATTGATGATAAAATTGTTGTTATTGTTATGGCATTACTTGTTCCAATATATACGTATATTATGCACAGACAGTTTACATTCAGAAGTGGGGTCAGGCACCAAACTGTGGATAAGTTCTATTAATAAAACTTATCCACAGTTTGGTGCCTGACCCCACTATGTACCTTGTCTGCGTACTACTATACCAATAGTCTTTAATAATATAGCAAAGTCTAATAAAGGTGAGCGATGTTTAATATAATAGAGATCATATTGTAATTTTTTTAAATTATCATCAAAGTTAGAAGCATATCCAAAATTTACTTGTGCCCATCCAGTTAATCCGGGGCGTGTCAAATGACGTAAAGCATAAAAAGGCATTTGCTTTGTAAGCTCTTCTACGAATTCAGGTCGTTCAGGTCGTGGACCAATGAAGCTCATTTCACCTCGTAGTATATTCCAAATTTGGGGTAATTCATCTAATCGTGTTTTGCGTAAAAATAATCCAATACGTGTAATGCGTGGGTCATCTATAATAGCGAACTGCGGATTATTTTCTAATTCTGCATCCTGCCGCATGGTGCGAAATTTAAAAATGCGAAATTTTTTCCCCATGCGACCAATACGTTCTTGAGAATATACGACGGGCCCTTTTGAATTTAGTTTTATTGCAGCCACAATGGGTATAAATAAAATACAGGTTATAATTCCAAAAGGAATTGCAAGTAAGGTATCTGTTCCGCGTTTTATCATTTCATACCAGGCTTTTTCGCCTTCGCGTAAGTGCTCTAAAAACCAAGTTTGTGAAACGTATTCTAGAGGTACACGTCCAGTTACAGCTTCTTCTAATGATGCGCGGTCCAGTAAAACGACGGAAGTAAATAATGTTTTATATAATGCATCGCGCAGCCCTGGGATATCTTCAGGTCTATGCCCAATGACTATGGTATTGATGTGACGATCTTGTAAAATTTGGTCTATAACATCTATATTTACATGCCATGTTACCGACGTATCGCTCATGCGCGGGCCGGGTGCTGTTTCAGCAACGGCAGATAATTCAAAACCAAATCCATTTTTTTCTAATAAATCTTTTATGCGTTTTGCATCGGCAGGATTCCCAATAAATAATAATCTATTACGAAACATGTTTGGGGCAATTTTTCGATAAAAGAATAAACGCCATGCATATCCAATAAGTAATGATAAAACAAAGAATAATAATAAATTTGTTCTTGGGGCAATTCCAAAAACAGAGACCGGAATAAGATAAAAGAATGCAAATGCGATGGCGAGGTTTACAAGCATGCCATCTAGAAAAGCGCGGAAGAATTTTATATGATCACGAGCTAAAGATAAATCATACAAATTGCATACATAAAAAGATAATACCCATAAAACGTTTAAAATACTAAATGGAATTGCATGTATTGGCCATGATCCTGCCGCAAGGTTGGTATCTCGTAAAATGACGGTTAAGAGGATCGCGAACTCAAAAACTGCGTAATCACCAGCAACGAGGAGCAGTTTTTTCGCATGTAGGTCGAAGTTGTACATAGTGAGTATACAATATATAATATGGGTCTATATGGCAACCTATCCAATCTTTGAAAGAAAAAATGTTCTCGTTACAGGGGGCGCTGGTTTCATTGGCTCACATATATGTGAACGATTGTTACGGGATGCGAATGTGATATGTGTGGATAATTTTATAACTAGCTCGGAAAGTAATATAGATCATTTATTACAACATCCAAATTTTGAGTTTGTGAATCATGATATTATTCAGCCATTGCATATAGAAAATTTGACAGAGTTAGATCATTTTAAAGTGAAGTATCAGGGTATACAAGAAATTTATCACTTAGCATGTCCGATTTCGAAAAGAAATTTTGATGATTTTAAAATTGCAACGGTATTGACTAATTCAGTCGGAATAAAAAATATTTTAGATATTGCGGTAAAATATAGATCAAAAATGTTATATGCTTCATCAAGTGTTTTATATGGAAATCGGCAGGATGGGGGAAAGGAAAAGTATTCAGAACACGATGAATGTCATATTGATCATCTTACGTCGCGAGGTGCATATGATGAAGGAAAAAGATTTTCAGAAGCTATTATGCAAACATATGCGGATGTACATGCATTGGATATAAAAATTGCTCGTGTTTTTCGAACCTATGGACCGAGAATGAAGATTTTTGATGGGAATTTATTGCCAGATATTATTATGAATGCACTGGATGGGAAGGACATTAACTTGACGGGAGATGAAGATACGCGTGTGTCCCTGGCTTTTGTAACTGATATCGTTGATGGTATGATAAAGCTTATGATGTCACCTGTGGATGTGACTCTGCTAAATCTAGGGAGTGATCAGGATGTGCGGCTTGTACATGTGGCGCAACTGATTATGCAATTAACAGGTTCGGTATCGCATATACGTTTTGATACGCCCAGTATGCATTATACTGAACCTGGATTACCTGATATTTCAAGGGCGAGAGAAATTTTAGGTTGGATTCCGCTCGTACGATTGGAAGATGGACTTAAAAAGATGATAGACTATACAAAGTCGCATAGACATCAACTTACATTTTAATTTATTAATATACTCATATGGCAGATAAAAAAAATATTGTTGTGACGGGTGGTTCAGGTTTTTTAGGATCGTTCTTATGTGAAAAATTATTGGAAGCAGGTGATGCGCATGTTATTTGTGTAGATAATTTTGTAACATCGCAAGAATCTAATATAGATCATTTATTAAAAAATGCGGATTTTGAATTTATTAATCAAGATATTAATAAAACATTCGATTTAGATAATTTTAGCGAGTTAGCTCGTTTTAAAGTAAAGTTTTTAGGTGTGCAAGAAATATATCATCTTGCATGTCCAAATAGTGGAAAGAAGTTTGAATCTATAAAAATGGAAACGTTATTAACGAATAGTACCGGCATGAAAAATATTTTAGATATGGCGGTGAAATATAAAGCGAAGATGCTGCATACTTCATCTGTTGTTGTATATGGTCCACGTCCAGTTGATAATGCGCCGTATACAGAAACAGATTTTGGATCTGTTGACGCAGTTTCACCTAGATCTTGCTATGATGAAGGAAAACGATTTACTGAAACCATGTGTGCCACATATGCGGATGTGCATGCATTAGATATTAAAATAGCACGTATTTCTCGAACATATGGTCCACGTTTGGCGCTATTTGATGGTCAAATGATTCCTGATTTTATTACGAATGCTCTGGATAATAAAGATTTAGTTATTTATGGAGATGAAACATTTTCAACATCATTAATATATGTGGCTGATATTGTAGATGGCATAATGAAGCTTATGAAAGCACCTCGTGATATAGGCCCGGTAAATTTTGGTAGTGATATTGATGTACCGCTTGTAGATGTGGCGCGTCGTGTTATTGAAATGACGGGGTCTGCGTCGCATATTACTTTTCAAGAACCATTATTATTTATTACGCAACTTGGTTTACTTGATATAACAAAAGCACGTGAAAAATTAAATTGGTTACCTTTAGTACGATTAGACGAGGGTTTAAAACGTTCAATCGATTATACCATCGCAAATAAAGCGTTATTAGGATTTAATTTTGGAGATTTGAAGGGACGTTTGGGTGCATAGACAATTCTGCTATTTTAGGATAACGTTATACTATGAAAGTAGTAGCTGTTATTCCTGCATATAAAGAAAGTGAACGAATCACGAACACTATACATGGCGTTTCATCGTTTGTTGATACAATTATTGTAGTAGATGATGGTTCTTGTGATGGTACAAAAGAAAAAGTTATATCGCTGGGCCCACATATTATTTTTTTAGAACATGCGTTGAATCGTGGACAGGGAGCTGCACTTCGTACGGGGAATGAGGGTGCCTTGAAAATTGGAGCAGAAATTATTGTGCATATCGATGCGGATGGTCAGCATGATCCTGCCTGTATACCTGCACTTATTCAGCCACTCATTCAAGGCACGCATGATATTGTTTTTGGGTCGAGGTTTTTGGGGAGTGTTCCAATAGGTATTCCAAAAACACGTTTACTTTTATTACAATGTGCAAAAAGTTTCAATGCTTTTTTTATGGGCATTCCAAAAACAGTTACGGATCCGCAAAGTGGCATTCGTGCCATGACGCGTTTTGCCAGTATGCATATTCCATTTCGACAGGATAGAATGGCGCATTGCTCAGAAATTTTACAACTCGTGACATGCGGTTCATTACGTTGGAAAGAAGTGCCTGTGGATGTTCGTTATACAGAAGCATCCGTACGAAAAGGACAGCGTTCTACAGATGCATTAAAAATTGTGTGGCATTTACTTATTGGAATTTTTGCATAAATCTATGTTACCTATACAAATTATTTTTATCAGTTTTTTTCTCGCTGCTTTGTGGTTTACGTGGCGACGTAAGGCGTATGCATGGAGTATATTGTGGATACTTGCAAGTATTATTATTTTACTTCCACAGTCTACCACTGTTATTGCGCATGCTGTTGGTGTTGGAAGAGGTGTAGATGTGGTTGTATACGCATCAATTGCTATTTTATTTGTTCTTATATTTCGTTTATATATTGCAGTTGAAAGACTTGAAAGACAGCTTACAGAAATGGTGAAACGTGATGCGTTAAAACAATTGCCATGAATTCAGATATGCCATTTGTAGACGTTGTAAGTGTTCTGTGGAATAGTGCGCGTTTTATGCCTGCACTATTTGAAGGATTGGTGGATACGGATTATCCACTTGATTCATGGTGTATGCATTTCGTTGATAATAATCCAGGCGATGGATCTTTGGATGAAGTGAAACGACTTATGAATGTACATGTAGGATTCTTGCCACAGATTCGTATTCATTCACCGACAACCAATACAGGTTTTTCTGGTGGAAATAATTTAGTAATGAAAATAGCGCTAGAGCGCGGTACTGGATATGTGTTTATGCTTAATCATGATGCACGATTTGAAAAAAGTGCATTACGTGAAGCGATTGCAGTTGCTGAATCAGATCCGCTTATCGGATCCGTACAATCACTTCTTGTTTTACAAAAAAATCCACAAGAAATAAATTCACGTGGAAATGCAATACATTATTTAGGTTTTGGATATTGTCTTGGGTATCATGAAAAGCGTTCTGATATGCGGCAGGATATAGTTGATATTGGGTATGCATCTGGTGCAGCAGCACTGTATCCTGTCGAGATATTGCGTCGTGTGTGGTTATTGGATGAAACATTGTGGCTCTATCATGAAGATTTGGATTTAGGATGGCGTATTCGATTGGCAGGCTATAGAAATGTATTGGCACCAAAAAGTGTTGTTCAACATTCATATGAGTTTTCACGTTCTATTTCAAAATGGTATTGGATGGAAAGAAATCGAGTATTAGTCGTATTGAAAAATTTTAAAATGCGTACTATAGTGATATTACTTCCACAATTAATTTTTATTGATATCGCTTTATTTTTTTTCGCATTAAAAGGTGGATGGTGGAGAGAAAAAGTAAAAGCATGGATGCATTTTTTTCATTTGTCTACATGGAAATATATTATTCGTGGCCGCGCAGAAATTGCGCGACAACGTATAGTATCTGATAAAGATATTTTACGTTTTTGTACACCGATTATTGCATATCAAGAAATGGAAAGCGTATTTGTTTCGCGTATCGTGAATCCGATATGGGTAACCTTGTACCGCATTCTGCGCTATATCGTTATTTGGTAAATGTATGCGCGTTCTTCATATCGCATGTGTTGCACCCCCTGAAACAGGGGGGATTGGAGTTGTTGCGTATATGGAATCTGTTTTATTACAGCAGAGGGGTATACAGACAGTTTTTGTAGCACCGAGTCGCAAGGATGTGCCTGAGAATATGGGAATTCACCGTATTGAATCATCATATGCTATTGGTCATGGGGCGTTTATGAATAAAAATATTCTTTCTACGTATTGTCAGAATGCGGATATTGTTCATTTTCATTATCCGTTTCATGGTACGGATACACGTATTCTGGAATTAAAGAAAAAAGGAATAATAAAAAAATTAGTTATTACGGTACATATGGATGCTACGGCTTCGGGGTTGAAAGGATGTATTTTTTATTGTCATAGATTTTTTGTTCAAAAAAGATTATTTGATTGTGCGGATTTGCTTATTATAAGTTCACAAGATTATGCAGGGCAAGCATCTTTTAAAAAATATTCATTTTTAGAATTACCATTTGGGGTGGATACGGAGAAGTTTTATCCTGCCGCGGAAAGCGGGAAAGGAATTTTATTTGTAGGTGGCATGGATACAGCGCATGCCTTTAAAGGGGTGACCGTATTATTGAAGGCTATGACATTTTTGCCTGAGCGTATAACGTGCCAGCTAGTTGGGGATGGTAATTTGCGTGCAGGATTTGAACAATTGTCACAATCACTTGGAATTCAGCATCGTGTAAAATTTTTGGGACGTATTTCAGATGAAGAATTACCATATGTATACAGATCTGCTTCCGTATTTGCATTTCCATCTACGAGTGCTGCAGAGGCGTTTGGACTTGTGGCTCTTGAAGCGGCTGCAAGTGGCTTGCCTGTTATAGCGAGTGATTTGCCCGGTGTTCGCATTGTTGTGAAGCATCATGAGACAGGCATATTGGTGAAGCCATCTGATCCCGTTTCGCTTGCAGCAGGATTAAAATACATATTAGAAAATGATATTGTACGAAAAAAATTTGGTGTACAAGCACGAGAAAGAGTCGTGAAAGAATTTTCTGCTGTACAGCATATAGATAGGTTGATTGAAGCATATACAACGGTATGCGTATAGCTGTTTTAACAAATGATTACCCGCCAATATCATATGGTGGCGCTGGACGTATCGCTAAAATATACTCTGATATTTTAGAAAAACATGGGCATGATATACGTGTATGGGGAGCAGAAGATTTTTTTTATTCTTTACACGCGCATGGTTTTTTTTCACGGTTTTTATTTCATATTCATGATGTATTTGCGCATAAAAAAATAGTAAAAGAAATTTGCGAGTGGAAGCCAGATGTTTTACTTACACATAATATTACTGGTTGTGGATATGGAACACCGCGCGCAATTCAACGTATGAATATCCCATGGGTTCATATTTTACATGACGTTCAATTATTTGAACCGTCTGGCAAAGTATATGCACATGAATATATGCCAACCATACATCGCGCATGGCGAGATACGTGGGCTGATATACGAAGATATGCCATGGGAAAACCAAATGGGATTGTATCGCCCACCTCTTGGTTACTTGAAATACATAAAAAATATAGATTTTTTCATTCAATACCATCGAAGATCATTCCAAATCCCATTTCATTTCCTGAATATGTATGTGAGAAAAAAGATACGCGTACTTTATTGTATGTTGGTAGATTGGATACAGATAAGGGTTTGGATATAGTGTATGCTGCATGGCCAAAATTACGTGATTCTGTATCGTCACTTATTTTAATCGGTGAGGGTGCATGGAAAAAACGATTTCTTGATTTACATGAATCAAATATTTTTGCTATGGGCACGCGCGATTCTTCTGTAGTGATGAGATATATGTCACAAGCAGGCGTTGTTATTATTCCGTCTCGTATTTATGAAAATCAGCCGACTGTTATATTGGAAGCGCTACAGGCAGGATGTCATATTATTGGTAGTGATGTTGGTGGTATACAAGAAACGCTTGTAGGATGCGGGACTGTTATTCCTGCAGGGAATATAGATGTATTCGTAGACGCATGTAAAAAAGTATTAGGAACGGAAATGAGTACAGATGAACGAGATACTTTGAAACAGGTATTAGAAACGCATAATCCAGAAATTGTCGTGTCTCAATTAGAAGATTTTATTATAAATTTAAATATTTTTACTGATCCTATAGTCCATTGATCAGATGCTTCGATGCTGAGTGCGTCGTTTACGGATTCTGCATTCCACCAATAATCATCTATCACTACATATACGATTTTTGCTTCTGCAAGTTTGGCTGCATCCTGCACGTTGTCTTGAATACGTTTAGCGTTTGCTATGTCAAGAAAAATTGTATAGAGAGGTCCGCCTGTGGGTATAGGATAGAAGAAAATATCTCCGGCATATCTTTTGAAGCCCAGTTCTGACACTGCTGCAGCTGATACGCTTTGGTTTGCGAGAACGACATAGGGGATTGATCCCGCATCGTGATGTATGAATCGCACGGCTTCGATATCAGATGCACTGACGCTCCATCCATGTCCAATGAGAAGTGCATCGTGTCGAGGTAATGCAGTATATGCGAGTGCGGTAGGTATTGAACAGAGGAGCCATAGAGTGAGAGCTTGGTGAAGCATTGGCATTTTTTTTATTTTTGTAAAAAAAGAAATGCAGGCTGGGATAGCTGCTGCCCATAGGCAGAAAAAAGATATGGTTTGTAATCTATCAGCGAAGTTACCTTTTTCGTAATCAATTAAAAAAGCAAAATCTCCGGCTGTTTTTAATATGATAGAAGAAATGAATAATGATATTGCTGCTAAAATGAGTATGTATTTGTTTTCTGTATCGTCTATATCGGTTTCGTGCATTTTTTTGCGTATATACTCTATACAGAGTATGAGTATCAATATACAGGGGAGCGCTTGAGAGATTAATGAAGCGAAACCCGGCCAAAGGGAATACGTTCGGTGTATGGTGGGGGCGAGATTTTGAAGGCCGGTGAGCCAAGGGGTGAGCTCGATTAAGTGAGAAAAATCCCAGGTAATATGCGTGCCATTATTTGAACTTATAAAAATAAAAATGAGTGGGATACTGAAGCCAGATGCAAGCGCTAAAAATCCTGCAAAAACCTTTCCTGGGATTTTTTTATATTTGGTATATAGGGCGAGAGATAGAAGAAAAAAAGGAATGCCTGCGAGTGGATGTACACATATACTCCAGAGTGCGAGTAGTATCGCTGCGCGCCCGGATGTCATCACACATATAATAGCGGCTATTCCTAATACATATGCGAAAGATTGGGGAGTTGTGGCAATAAAAGCACTCAGAGGAAGGAAAAGAAAAATGAGAAATGTATACGCTGATTTTTTTTCGCGAATATACAGCACAAGAGGTAAAAGAATTGCGGAAAAAACAGGTACAAGCCATGTATCTATTATGGTGATTGCATTTGGTATGCGTAGTAATCGTGCAAGCCATGTTACAAAAACATATTGTCCAATATAATATGGTGGTTTTGGAAAAAGTGTACCAGTTTCACTTAAAATCTTTTCACCGCGTATATGTAAGAATCCATCAAATCCATATCCAACTTTATATAAAAGGCATGTTATTGATGTGATAGATATAATTCCTAGAATTGTGTGAAGCAAAGAAAAAAATGAAGAGCGGACACAGCGTGCAGACAGAAAAGCGGAAAACCAAGAAAAACCAATTGCCGGGAGAATTCCCCAAGGGAGAATAAGCCAGGGAGATCGTATTGAGTCAGTCGTTGAAAGTATATATGCAGCATGGGCTATATATGCAAAGCTGATACAGCTACATATAAGTAAAATGATTCCAAAAAAAATGCGTTTAGCTGTCCATTTTTCTTGTATATCCGCATCCTGCTGAATTGCAGGAATGGGGTGAATAGTGATGATATGAACTGCGATACAGGATATAAGTAAAGACCAAAAATCGCTTTGGGAATTTAGTGGAATATTCAAGTAAAAAAATGCAGTTTGACTTATAGAAATGAGTGCTAAAAATAAAATACCCCCTATGCTATATGAGGCAAGTGTTCCGCAATTTGGTACAAGTCGTTTTCCGAGCAAGTATGCATGGTATACCCCAGCAAATATGGCTAAAAATGCAGAGAGTGTCGTGAGAAAAAGGTGTAGACTCATGATGCATACTAGTGTAGCATGCAGGATATAGCATATGATAATGACAAATGAAAATGTTCGTGAATTTCCACAAGATATTGTGTTGAAACATACGCTTTTACATATCATTCCCAAAAGAGTCACACCAAATATGGTGACTGTATTTCGCGCTTTTCTTATTCCGTTTAATTTATATTATGTATGGAGAGGAGAGTGGGATATCGTGATAGCACTTTTTTTATTTACCGCAGGTACGGATATTGTAGATGGGTCAATGGCACGCGCGCGAAAACAGATTACGAAATGGGGAACGGTTGCAGATCCACTTGTCGATAAAATTTTTATTGGATCCGTTGTGGCGTTATTTGTTGCGAAAGAAATTCATCCGGCATTTGCGGTTGTGATTTTGACATTGGAATGTTTGATTGGACTATCAAATTATATACGATATCGTAAAGGGCAAATTGTGAGCGCGAATAAATTTGGAAAAACAAAAATGATATTACAAGTTATTGGCGTGACATTACTTTTTATATCACGAAGTTATGGGTTTGAAATTGAACATTTTTCTGTTGGTGTATTGTCCCTCTCTATTGTATTTGCGATAATTTCATTATATACGTATTCCATGTGATATGTTGTATGCGCTTAAAAAAAATATTCCTTTGTCTTGGGTGCAGGCGTATCATCGGTGCCTATCTTGGTGTGCGGCTTTTGTATATGGCAACCCATCTGAGAAAATGATTGTGATAGGTGTGACGGGCACGAATGGTAAAACAACGACTTCGTATATAACGGCTATGGCGTTAGAGGCTTCAGGTTTTGCGACAGGATGTAGCACAACCGCATTATTTAAAATAGGTGATCATATTTGGATAAATGAATCAAAAATGACTATGCGAGGACGTTTTGCATTGCAAAAATTATTGAGAGATATGGTTATGGCCGATATAAAATATGTGGTAGTTGAAACATCATCGCAGGGTATAGAACAATTTCGTCACGCACATATTAATTTTGATATATGTGTATTAACGAATCTTACTCCAGAACATATTGAAGCGCATGGAGGATTTGAAAATTATAAACAGGCAAAAATAAAATTATTTTCTCATATGTCGAGAAGTAAGAGAAAGATATTAGATGGGAAAAAAATTGAAAAAGTTGCGGTCTTGAATTCGGAATGTGTGGATGCAAAAGATTTTATTATGCCTGAAATAGAAAAAGTATTATGGTATGATGCACGGGACAGTCAAAGGCAGGATATGGAATGGGGATCGGAGTTTACGTTTAAACATATATCCTGTCGCATTCAATTACCAGGAAAAGTAAATGTGGAAAATGCATATGCGGCATTAACGGTATGTGATAGTTTGGGTATTTCTATTGAAAAAGCAATTGCAAAACTTTCACATATTCGTGGAGTGCCGGGAAGATTTGAGCGTATAGAAGAAGGTCAATATTTTTCAGTTATTGTAGATTATGCGCCAGAACCTGCATCATTGTCCGCTCTGTATGAAGTTGTAAAAAAAATGCCTCATAAAAAAATTATTCATGTTTTAGGAAGTTGCGGAGGTGGACGCGACGTCGCACGAAGATCTGTTATGGGCAGGATGGCGTCAGAGAATACAGATATGGTGATTATTACGAATGAAGATCCATATGATGATGATCCTGTTATTATTATGGAAGATGTCGCACGGGGCGCGCGTCAAGCGCGTGGAAGTTCTGAAAATATTTTTATTTTCCCTGAAAGACGTGATGCTATTTTTGAAGCGGTGAAATGTGCGCAAGAAGGAGATATAGTTCTTTTAACAGGGAAGGGCTCTGAAACAGCAATCATGGGGCCAAATGGTTCGCGAATACCATGGAATGAAGTGGAAATTGCACGAGAAGCAATTCGTGCGAAAATGATGTATACTTAGCATACATGCTTCATATACGAGAAGTTCTACAATTAAAAAATGATGAAAAAGTGTTGCGTATTTTACGTGCTTCTTGGGTGACACTTGTGCCACAGCTCGGTTTGTCTTTTTTACTCATCGTCGTTCCATTTTTTTTCTTGTTTCAAATTACGTCAATAAAATATATTGGCATTCCGCTTTTTATTTTGCCAATTGTGGGAGGGATATGCGTTGCTTTGCGAGCGTTTATGTTATGGGATGCAAATGCGTTCATTGTGACCTCTATGCGTATTGTGAATGTTGAACAAAAAAAGATTTTTACACGAATTGTGACCGAGGCTTTGCAATCCACGATACAGGATATTTCGTGGACGCAAATGGGAATGGGTGAGACTTTATTTCGTATTGGGTCTATTTCTATACAGACGGCAGGATTGAACACACGACTTATAGCAAGAAAGATTTCTCATCCTGAAAAAATCCAAGATATTTTAAATGATTGGCGACATGGAAAAGTTCGGGATATAAAACCTGAACAAGCTATACGGATTGATGTAGAAAAAGAAATCGAAGGGATTCTGAGCACATATTCCATAGAAGAATTAATTCGCATTTCAACAATTTTGAAAGCAAGGGAAAAAGAGCGAAAGGTATCAGCATATTTAGATGTTTCATCGTTGTGATATACTGTATATATGAGAGGATCTCCGCATCCTGCCGAGAAGTGGAAGTCGCTTGTAAAACTTCCAATTTTTTTTGTTATTAATGTTGCATTGTTATTATTAGTTGGTGTATCTATGGTACGAGAAACGTATAAAGGATGGACGGTTGATAGTGAGATACATGCTTTGGAGTCACAAGTAATACAATTGGAAGGAAGAAAACAAGAATTGGTTGGCGTAATGGATACATTGTCAAGTCCTGAGCAGGTAGATTTTGAGGCACGCGCGAGATTGGGGTGGAAAAAAGAAGGGGAAACCGTGTATGTTATACCTGGATATAAAAGTGATATAGGAAAATTTGGTGTAGATTCTGTTTCTGTTGTAAGCCCGCATATATCTGGGGATGTATCGAATCCAAAACGATGGTTAAATTATTTCTTGCATCGGGAAAGCTCTAAAGCTATTATATCATCACTATGAAATACAAAAATATGAGTCCACGGGTACGGGTTGTCATGTTTATTTTGATTTTGCTCTGTATTGGTATTGCTACTTTGGTGGGCGTAGGGTATGCAGTTTATTTTAAACGCAGTGATGCAGGATATGCACGTGTATTAGGAGGTTGGATGCCAGCTGCGCGTATTGGGAATTCTTTTGTTTCGTATAGTTCATTTTTAGCAAGCCGAGATACTATGAAAAATTATTTGCAATCTCCGCTTGCGAAAAAACAAAATATGGATCCAACATTAACACCAGATTTAGAAAAAGCTTCTTTGCAAAGATTGATGTCAGAAAAAGTTATACAAGAATTAGCGAAGCAGAAAAAAGTTATTGTGCCAGATGCGGACATTCGCGGATCATTTGCAGAAATGATTGCCATGTCTAGTTCCACTATTCCAAATGTAGCAGAATATTTAAAACAAACATTTAATTGGAATGAAGATCAATATCGAGAAAATATTGTGAAACCAGCTATTTTGGAAGAACGGGTATTAGCGACAATGGCGAGTGATACACAAATGCAATATACGCTGATGAAAGCAACAATGTCACAACAAATGGCCGAGCCAAATGCAAAAATATTTTTGAAGTTTTAAATAGCAATATGAGCTTGCTTGCAATTCAACATTTTTGTTGCTAGTGTTTGCGAACTATATGCAGCGTGAAGCGACATTGCTTTGCTTGGCGGGTATCATATAGTGGTATTATATCGGCTTCCCAAGCCGAGAAGGCGAGTTCGATTCTCGCTACCCGCTCCAGGCCAACTTAGCTCAGCTGGTAGAGCAATGCTTTCGTAAAGCAGAGGTCCCGGGTTCGATTCCCGGAGTTGGCTCCATTGATGTAGTTTTTATCCACACCTTGGTGCCTGACCCCCCATCCTGATACACTATATCCAGATAAGATATGATAGACATGATATATCTGGAAAGTGTTTCTAAAGCATATACATCAGATGTTTTTGGATTGCGCAATATATCTTTACGTATTAAACCAGGAGAATTTGTTTCTATAGTTGGTCATAGTGGTGCAGGAAAAACAACATTAGCAAAAATGCTCATCGCAGAAGAACAGCCTACAAAAGGAAAGGTAACCATAGGTGGTTGGGATATAACGAATATACCAAAACAGGATGTTCCATATTTACGACGCCAAATTGGTGTAGTATTTCAAGATTTTAAACTTTTGCCAAAAAAAACTGTGTATGAAAATGTTGCTTTTGCACTTGAGGTTGCTTCAGAGCCTTCAAAACGTATTCGTGAGGTTGTGCCAAATGTTTTACAAATTGTTGGGCTTGAAGGAAAACATAATCGTTTTCCAAATCAATTGTCTGGAGGTGAGCAACAGCGTGTCGTGATTGCTCGCTCGCTCGTACATCGTCCAAAAATTTTACTTGCAGATGAACCAACGGGAAATCTCGATACTATGAATGCGCAAGAAATCATCGATTTACTTTTAAAAATAAATACGTTTGGAACAACGGTTGTGCTCGTGACACATAATCGTGAAGTGGTGAATGCATTACGACGTCGTGTTATTACCTTATCGCAAGGGGATATTATATCTGATCACGAAGAGGGAAAATATTTATTATGAGACTTATTATTACCGCGGGTCGTATCCTGAAGGCAGGATGGAGACATTTTATTAGAAATATTTGGTTATCGTTCACTACAATTTTTGTTTTGATCCTGGCATTATTATCCGTAAATGTTCTTGTTGGTGTGAGCGCATTATTAGACACGGCGGCAAAAGTTTTAGAAAATAAAGTTGATGTTTCTGTATATTTTGATATAAAAACACCGGGTGGAGTGTTAGAACAAGCGCGATTTTATATGGCGGGTTTACCTCAAGTGCAAAGTGCAACTGTATTAACCGCAGAGGATGCAATAAAAAATTTCCGCTCTATTCATGCGCGCGATGAAAAAATTATGGCTGCTTTAGGAGAGTTGGATACCAATCCGCTTGGGTCTACCATGGTATTAAAAGCGAACCATTCTTCAGATTACCCTTTTATTTTAGAAGCATTAAAAAATCCGCAATTTTCTGATTTTGTACAAGGAAAAAATTATCAAGATCATGCAGATGCTATAGCGCGTGTTCGGGAGATAAGCGATACCATTCGTATATTTGGTTTAGTGCTTATTGCTATTTTTGCACTTTTCTCCGTACTTATCGTGTATAATACTATTCGGGTAGCCATTTATACTCAACGA